>NZ_JBHJUO010000001.1:427214-631297 GCF_042268445.1 Streptomyces sp. NPDC056169
CAGCGTCGCGCCCCCGCACCCCCGTGCCGACAGGTCCTAGCCCTCCGCGTCCAGGGGCATCGGGCCGTAGATCTTGGCGCCGTCCTCCGAGAGCGTCACCTGGTCCGCGCCGCCGCCCAGGAGGTCACGCCAGTGCTCCCCGATCCAGCTCTCGGCGTCGCCCTGGGTGGTGAACTCCTCGGGAGCCACCACCGGCTCGACCTCCGTGCCGTCGGACTTCTCGAACCGCCACGTCCATGCCATGTCCGCCTCCAGGCGCTCACCGGATGATCGGTTTCCTGCCCGCAGCGTAGCCGGGCGCGCACGCCTCGCGGTGGCGCGGGAGGATCTGAGGGTGGAACTGACTCTGCTCGGCACCGGCGCCCCCCTCGGGCTCCCCCGCCCCGACTGCCCCTGCGCCGTCTGCGCGCTCTCCCGCGGTACCCGGGCCCGGGCCGCGACCGCGCTGCTCGTGGACGGGGCCCTGCTGCTCGATCTCACCCCGGGGGCCGCGCTCGCGGCGGCCCGTTCGGGCCATTCGCTCGTGGGCGTGCGGCAGGTGCTGCTCACGCATCCGCACGACGGGCCGGCCGTGGAGGTGCCCGCCGGGCTGCCGACGGCCGGAAGGGTGCCGGACGGCCGGGAGTTGACGCTGATCAGCGGGCACCGGGTGCGGGCGGTGCCGATGGACTCCCCCGGCACGGGGTACGAGGTGACCTCCGCGGACGGCGAGCGGCTGCTCTACCTGCCGCCGGGCGGGGCTCCCGCGGGGCTTCCGGAGGACCACGGCGCGCCGTACGACATGGTCGTCGCCGATGTGACGGGCCGTCCGGACGCGCTGGCGCGGCTGCGGGCGACCGGGGCGGTCGGCCCGGCCACCGAGGTGATCGCGGTCCATCTGGACCACGACGTGCCGACGGGGGCGGCGCTGGACCGGCGGCTGGCGGCGGCGGGCGCGCGGGCGGTGCCGGACGGGACGACGCTGTACGTGGGCGAGTACCACGAGGTGCCGGACGTGCCCCGGCGGACGCTGGTGACCGGCGGGGCCCGGTCGGGGAAGTCCGTGGAGGCCGAGCGGCGTCTGGAGACCTTCCCCGAGGTGCTCTACGTGGCGACGGGCGGGACCCGGGAGGGCGACCCGGACTGGGCGGAGCGGGTGGGGCTGCACCGGGAGCGGCGGCCGGGTGCGTGGCGTACCGCCGAGACCTGTGACCTCGTACCGCTGCTCGCCGAGGACGGTCCCGCGCTCCTGATCGACTGTCTGTCGCTGTGGCTGACGGACGCCATGGACCGGGTGGGCGCCTGGGACGACGAGCGGTGGGCGGACGGCGGGCAGACGGCGCTGCGGGAGCGGACGGCGGAGCTGGTCGCGGCGGTGCGGGCCACGCGCCGCACGGTCGTCGCCGTGACGAACGAGGTCGGCTCGGGGGTGGTGCCGGGCACGGCGTCGGGGCGCCGGTTCCGGGACGAGCTGGGCCGGCTGAACGCGGCCTTCGCCGAGGAGTGCGAGGAGGTCCTCCTCGTGGTCGCCGGTCAGGCGCTGGTGCTGCGCGGGTAGGGTTCCCCCACCGAAGGCCCTCGCTGATTGTCACAAGGCGGAACTGGTGAACCTGGACGACTTCTCCGATCTGATCGAGCGCCCCGACGGCGGTATCCGGCGTGACGCCGAGGAGCGCCGTGAGCGGCTGGCCGTGCCGCCGGGGGCGCTCGGGCGGCTCGACGAGCTCGGTGAGTGGCTGTCGGCCGCGCAGGCCTCGGTCAAGGTGCGCGCGATCGAGGCGCCGAAGGTGGTGCTCTTCGCGGGCGACCACGGGGTGGCCTCGCTCGACGTGTCGGGCCGCGCGCCCGGCACCGCGCACGAGCTGGTGCGCGCGGTCCTGGACGGGGCGAGCCCGATCGCCGTCCTGGCCCGCTCGACGAACGTGCCGGTACGGGTCGTGGACGCCGGTCTGGACTGCGAGCCGGAGCTGCTGCCGGCCGAGGTGGTGCGCCACCGGGTGCGGCGCGGCAGCGGCCGGATCGACGTGGAGAACGCGCTGACGGTCGAGGAGACCGAGGCGGCGGTCCGGCTCGGCATCGCGATCGCCGACGAGGAGGCGGACTCGGGCACCGATCTGGTGGTGCTCGGGGATCTGAGCGTGGGCGGTACGACCCCGGCGTCGACGCTGATCGCGGCGCTGTGCGGGACGGACGCCTCCGTGGTGACGGGCCGGGGCGGCGCCGGGATCGACGACCTGGCGTGGATGCGCAAGTGCGCGGCGGTCCGGGACGCGCTGCGGCGGGCCCGGCCGGTGCTCGGCGACCAGCTGGAGCTGCTCGCGGCGGTCGGCGGCGCGGACCTCGCGGCGATGACGGGCTTCCTGCTCCAGGCCTCGGTGCGGCGGATGCCGGTGATCCTGGACGGGGTGGTCGGAGCGGCCTGTGCGCTGGTGGCGCAGCGGGCGGCGTTCCGCGCGCCGGACTGGTGGCTGGCGGGTCAGGTGAGCGGGGAGCCGGCGCAGGCGAAGGCTTTGGACAGGATGGCGCTCAACCCTCTGCTCGACCACGGCGTCCATGTGGGTGAGGGAACCGGGGCATTGCTCGCGCTTCCCCTCGTCCAGGCCGCGGCGGCCTTCGCCGCGGAGCTGCCCGAGCGACCGGATCCGACCACTCCGGACGGCGAGGGCTCTCCCGAGGTCTGACGGGGAGAAGCGGGAAAGACGGATCGTCCGACTCCGGGGCGGCCACGCGCGACGCGCGCGTGGCCGCCTCCGGCGTCTCCGCACGACAAGCGATGCCCCATATGATCGCTTTTCATGGGAGAGGTCCGTTTGTCCGCCGAAGCAGCGCCCCGAGGCTCCACCGTCCGTTCGCGGCGCAGCGCCGCGTTCGCCGTCTGGTACCTGCGCGCCGTCACGTTCATCAACTTCCTCAGCGCCGTCTGGGTCTCCTTCGGACAGGACCTGCGCCGCCACAACGAGGACAACTACTTCACCCCGTACATGCTCACCGCGGGCTTCGCCTCGGGCGTCTTCACGCTCTTCCTGGCGATCACCATGCGCCGCCGCAAGCGGGCCGCGTGGATCCTCAACATGGTGCTCGGCGGCCTGTTCCTGCTGCTGTTCGCCGTCGTGATGGTCTTCCCGGAGATCCGGCAGCACACGCAGAACTGGATCTCGCTCGCCCTGACCGCCGCCTTCGTCCTCGCGCTGCTGCTCGGCCGCAAGGAGTTCTACGCGAAGGGCGACCGCTCCAACCCGCTGCTCGCCGCGATCGTCGCGGTCGGCGGACTGCTCGTCACCTCGCTGCTCGCCGCCGTCCTGGTCACCGTCACCAACACCTCCACCGCCCCCTCCACCTTCCTGGAGCGCTGGCGGTACGGCGTGATGCGTCTGGTGACCCTGGCCAGCGACGACTCGCGCTTCGCCGGGATCACCACACCCGGCTGGGTCGACGTCACCATCAACGTCCTCTCCACGCTGCTGCTCTTCGCGGTGCTCTTCGCCGCCTTCCGCGCCCGGCGGGCCGTCGACCCGCTGACCCAGGAGGACGAGGACCGGCTGCGGATCCTCCTCGACAAGCACGGGGACCGCGACTCGCTCGGCTACTTCGCGCTGCGCCGCGAGAAGAGCGTCGTGTGGTCGCCGAGCGAGAAGGCCGCCATCGCCTACCGGGTGGTCGGCGGGGTCTCCCTCGCCTCCGGCGACCCGATCGGCGACCCCGAGGCCTGGCCCGGCGCGATCGAGCCCTGGCTCGCGGAGGCCCGCGAGCACGGCTGGATCCCGGCCGTGATGGGCGCGAGCGAGGAGGCCGGGGTCATCTACGCCCGGCACGGCCTGGACGCCCTGGAGCTGGGCGACGAGGCGATCGTGGAGACCGACGAGTTCACCCTGGACGGCCGGGCCATGCGGACGGTCCGGCAGGCCTTCAACCGGGTCAAGCGGGCCGGCTACGAGGTCCGCATCCGGCGCCACGAGGACATCCCGGGCGAGGAGATGGACGAGCTGCTCCGCAAGGCCGACGACTGGCGGGACGGGGCGACCGAGCGGGGCTTCTCGATGGCCCTCGGGCGGCTCGGGGACCCGCACGACGGGCGCTGCGTGATGCTGGAGTGCACGGACGGGCAGGGGGAGCTGCGGGCCGTGCTGTCCTTCGTGCCGTGGGGCCCGAAGGGCCTCTCGCTCGACCTGATGCGCCGTGACCGGGACTCCGAGAACGGCCTGATGGAGTTCATGGTCATCGAGCTCCTCCAGCGGGCCAAGGAGATCGGGATCACTCAGGTCTCGCTCAACTTCGCGATGTTCCGCTCCGTCTTCGAACGCGGCTCGAAGCTCGGGGCGGGACCCGTGCTGCGCATGTGGCGTTCCCTGCTCAGCTTCTTCTCCCGCTGGTGGCAGATCGAGTCGCTGTACCGCGCCAACGCCAAGTACCGACCGATCTGGGAGCCCCGATTCATGCTCTTCGAGAAGAGCGCCGATCTGCTGCGCATCGGCCTCGCCGCCGGCCGGGCCGAGGGCTTCCTCGAAGCCCCCGGACTGCCGAAGTGGCTGCACCGCAAGCATCTGGAGAGTGGGCGTTGAGCGGCTCGGTCACGCGTTTCGCGCGCCGCGAGTGGGGCCCGCTGTTCGGCACCGTACGGACGGCGCTCGTCGTACGGAGGTGGCGTGCGGTCCCGATGACGCTGGCCGCCGTCTGTCTGACGGGCCTCTTCCAGCTCGTGCAGAACCAGGACTGGGGCTACCAGCCGGTCCAGGACATCGGGTCCGTGCGGGCCGAGGACCCGCTGTGGCTGGCCCTGCTGCGGACCCCGCTCTCGCTCTTCGTCCCCGCGCTCGACCTGCCCGTCTGGGGCGCCCTGGCGCAGGTCCTGCTGGTGTTCGGGATCGCCGAGATCTGTCTCGGGCGGTGGCGGACGCTCGCCGTCGCCTATCTGGCCACGCTCTGCGGGACGCTGTACGCGCGGGTGGCCATCGCCCTCGGACCGGGCACCCCGTTCGGTCTTCCGGCCTCGGACGCGCAGGTGGTCGACACCGGCCCGTCGGCGGCCGTCGTGGGTCTCGCCGTCTACGTCTGCTGGCGCTACCGGGCGTGGTGGACCGGGGGCGCGGTGGTCGTCGCCATGGTCGTCGAGGTGTTCGTCAAGCCGAATCTGGCGGGCAAGGAGCATCTGGCCGCCATCGCGGGCGTCCTCGTGCTCATCGGGATCGAGGCCTTGCGGGAGCGGCGTCAGGATGGCGGCGGGTTGGAGCTCCGGCCCGGGACCCGTTCCTGGAAGCCGCCGATCAGGTCCTGAAAACGGCGCCGCACCTTGGTCCAGCGCTTGTCGTGGCGGTACGTACGGATGCGGGAGCGGGCGCGGGCCTTGTGCCGGCGCCCGTAGAAGCGGCGGGACCACCAGGAGCCGGGGCGGGCCAGGCGGACGGCCCCGACGATCGCCACGGGCGGGACCAGGGTGCCGATCACGGCCATCCGGAACTTCCCCTTCACCAGGGCGATCAGGACGAAGAGGAAGTTCACCGCCAGGGTGAGCAGGAACGTGGCCCGGTCCTGGCGTTCGTCGGCGGTCATGTCGTCCACGCCGAGCGGGGAGAAGCCGCTCAGGGCGAGGCCGACGAGGGCCGCGGTGAGCACGACCACCTCGACGCTCTTGCGGCCCTCGTCCGTCCAGTACACGTCGTCGAGGTGGAGGATCAGCGCGAACTCGTCGAGGACGAGCCCCGCGCCGATCCCGAAGACGACGGCGAAGAGCCCCGCGCCGAAGCCGTGCCGGCCGCTGCCCACCGCGCCGAAGCCGCCGATGACGGTGAGGACGACACCGGGCACGACGTGATGGATGTGGAGCCCTCCGGAGGAGACGTTCTTGAAGGGGCCCTTCCCCGCCCTGATGAGCCGGGTGATGGTCCGGGTGACCAGGAATGTCAGGACGAACGAGGTCAGAGCGAGCAGCGTCGGGAGCTTCCCCGGCTCGACGATGTTCCGGGTGAACCAGTGACCCATGCCACCCCGTTCCGATATGAGCGTTATGCGTAATCTACCGTCCGGGGGCGGCGATTACCCTGCCCGGATGGACGGCCTGCGTTTCGCCTTCGGCACCCTCACGGTGCTCCCCGCCCGCATCACCCGCTGGGACCGGGACGCGGCGCGCGCCGGCATGCTCTGCGCCCCGCTCGCCGGCCTCGTCGTCGGCCTCACCTCCGCCGCGCTCGGCGGGACGTTCCTGCTGCTCGGCTCGGGACCGCTGCTCGCGGCCGTCGTCACCACCGCCGTCCCCGCCGTGCTCACCCGGGGCCTCCACCTCGACGGCCTCGCGGACACGGCGGACGGCCTCGGCAGCGCCAAGCCCGCCGAGGACGCGCTGCGCATCATGAAGCAGTCGGACATCGGCCCGTTCGGCGTCATCACGATGCTCCTCGTCCTGCTGGCCCAGGTCGCCGCGCTCGCCCGGCTGTACGAGGAGGGCTGGGCGCACGGCACGGTCGCCGCCGCCCTCGCCGCGACCGTCGCCCGCCTCGCCCTCACCCACGCCTCCCGCCAGGGCGTCCCCGCGGCCCGCCCCGAGGGCCTCGGCGCGATCGTCGCGGCGACGGTCCCGGTCCGCTCGGCGACCCTCTCGACCGCGCTCGTCCTGGTGGCGTGCGCGGGCGCGGGCCTCCTCCTCTCCCCTTACGACGCGGTACGGAACGTCCTGGCGGCCGGCGCGGGCCTGGGCGCGGCGGCGCTGCTGCTGCGCCGGTGCGTGCGGCGCTTCGGCGGGGTGACGGGCGACGTGTTCGGCGCGGTGGAGGAGACGGCGGCGACGGTGGCGCTGGTGGCGCTCACCCTGGGGTGAGCCGCCGGGCAGGCCCTAGCAGGGCTTGCGCCAGACGCCCAGCTCGTACCGCTTCTGCATCGAGCTGAGGCCCAGCTTCCGGGCCTGGGGGCAGAAGTCGCCGGTCTCCCGTTCGTACTCGACGTGGAAGACCGCCTTGCCGGCCGCCACGAACGGGGCCAGGCGGCCGCATTCGTCGTACTCGGCGCACTGTTCGTTGACCGCGAAGTCGAAGTCCGGGAGCAGCCTCGGGATCTGGTCCAGGTCGTTCTTGAGGCCCACCGCGAGACCCCGGTCGTGGGCCAGACGGGCGACGAGACGGTTGTAGCGGAGCTGGTCGGCGGCGGTGAGCGGGAAGCCGGTGCGGTTCTTGTAGCCGTCCATGTTGTCGGGTTCGACGGCGTCGAAGCCCTTGTCCCGGCACATGTCGAGCCGCTTCGCCATGAGGGGTTCGAGGACGTCGGTGCGGCGGATGTCGAGCCAGCGCTCGCCCTCCCAGCCGTTGCCCTTGCCGAGGACGGACTTCGGGAAGCGGGCGGCGTCCGGGCGGAACTCCTCCCAGGCGCCGGTGGAGAGGTAGCAGATGACCTTGCGGCCGCGGGCGTGCAGGTCCTTGACCGTGGACGCCGGGTGGTCGAAGCCGTCGATGTCGTACACCGGGACGTCGACCGTCGGGTCGAGACGGCCGCTGAGCTGCCACTGCCAGGCCAGGCCGGGCTTCGGCCGCCAGCGGTCGTCCGGCGAGGGCTTCGGGTCGGGTTGGGGGGCCGTCGTACAGGCCGTGGCCAGGAGCAACAGGCCCGCGAGCAGGGGCAGCAGACGTCTCATCGGGCGGGCTCCAGGAGGTGCGGCAGGGTGCCCCAGGGGTGCGCGCCCGTGCCGGGGACCGCGCAGTGCACGGGGGTGGCCGGGCGGACCCCGGGCGGGGCCGCGTAGACGAGGTGGCAGTAGTGCGGGGCGATGGGGAGGTCGAGCGTCCGGTACGTGTCCCAGGGGCCCTCGAAGGTGACGAGGAGGTCGGCGAACTCCTCGTATCCCGGGTCCGGGTGGGCGCCGTGGTTGAGGACGAGCGTCGCGGCCCCGGCGGCCCGGGCCGCGACCGCGATCCGCCGGTAGTGGGCGAGTCCGCCGGGTGCGGTCGTCACCTGGTCGAGGAAGGTCCCGTCGGCGCCGTACCAGTCGCGGTGCCGGAGCAGTTCGGTGACGACCTTGGCGTGCGGGCGGCGGCCGTAGGCGGTGTCGACGTACCCGAGGACGCGCACGCCGGCCTCCCGCAGCCGCGCCGCCGCCTCGGCGAACGCGGGGTCGGGCGCCTCGCCCGCGCCGCTCGCCGGGTTGAGGACGACGCCGTGGAGGGAGGGCGCGGCGGCGACGAGGGCCGACCAGGCCTCGGGGCGGTCGGCGGGGTGCTCGTAGTACGGCACCAGGAGGCAGGGCGTCATGGTCCCCCCTACGCGCGGTGGGCGGTCGGTCGTACCAGCAGAACACAGGTGAGGACGGCGAGCAGCGCCGCCGCTCCCCCGGTCGCCGCCGGGCCCGCCGCGGGCACGGCGGTCTGCGCCGCCGCCGCGATCAGGCACACGGCCGCCGCGCTCCCCACCGCGCCGAAGGCCTGGAGCAGCAGCCCCAGCCAGAGCACGGTCCCGATCACGAGCAGCGAGGCGAGGCGCGGGAGCGTCGGCCAGGGCGCCCCGGGCCAGGCCAGGGTCGCGGCGAGGGTGAGGCCGACGAGGACGGTGAGGTAGCCGCCGAGGCAGAGGACGAGGGTGCCGGTGACCGCCCTGCGGAACTCGCGGGCCGTGGTGAGGGTCCGCAGCCGGGCCAGGCTCTCGCCCCGGAAGCGGTGCAGCAGCCACTCGGCAGGCCCCATGGAGAGGGTCAGCGCGACGACCGCCCCCGCGCCGCTCACCAGGTCGTCCCCGATGCCGGCGCGCAGGACGAGCAGTCCGCTGCCGAGGCCGAAGAGTCCGTACGGGACGGAGGCGGCGCGCGGTGGCCCGCCCCGGCCCGCCGCCCCGCGCCGCACGCCCGGCCGGAGCACGAGCGCCGCGCACGCGACGGCGGCGGTGAGCGAGGCGAGGAGGAGCCCGGCCCGCAGGAGGTCGGGCAGGTCCCAGCGGAAGGCGGGGACGGCTCCGGCGAGCGGCAGCAGGGCGCGGAGCAGGGCCCGTTCGCGGCCGAGGACCAGGAGGACGGTCGCGGCGGCGAGGTAGAGCGACTGGCCGGCGGCGAACAGGGCCGCCGGGAGCTCGCCGGGTCCCGCGACCGCGAACGCGACGGCGGATCCGGCGAGGGCGCCCGCCGGGGCGCCGGTGAGCAGGGTCCGGGCGGCGGCGGGCCGGTCGCCGAGGCCGAGCCAGGTGTACGCGCGGTGGGACAGGGTCTGGTTCCAGACCCAGCCGGTGACGGCCCCGGCGAGGAGCGGGATCGTTCCGCCGGGGAGCCCGAACCGGCCGGGCTCGCCGGCGAGGAGGGGTGCGGCGAGGACGTACGCGAGGCCGGGCAGGGCGAAGACGAGCCCGCGCAGGAGACAGCCGGCGAGTTCGCCGTGCCAGGGCCCGGTGGGCGGCGCCTCCGGTGCGGGGTGGCGGCGTTCCCCGCGCGCGTAGAGGTCCTCGGCGAGGGCGAAGGAGTCGGCTCGGCCGTAGGTGAGGCGTATGTGGTCGTCGGTCATGCCGTCGGATTCGAGGAGCGCGGCGATCTCGTCCGGGTGCACGGCGACGGCGACGAACGCGTCGAGCCGCTCGGCGAGTGCGTCGAGGGGGTCGACGGCGAGGCAGTCGTCGGCGGGAGCGTCGTCGGCAGGTGCGTCGCCGGCACGGGCGGGGACGGACGGGGCGTCGTCGGCACGGGCGGGGGCGGACAGGGCGTCGTCGGCACGGGTGGGGGCGGACAGGGCGTCGTCGGCACGGGTGGGGGCGGACGGGGCGTCGGCCCGGAGGGCCGTGGAGCCCTCGCGTCGGGGGCGGGGGATCGCCGGGAGCGGGGTCTCCGCGGTCGGCGGTTTCAGCCAGAGGGAGCCGCTCATGCCGGGGTGCCTCCTGCGACGAGGACGGTCGGGGTGCGGCGGGGGGCGGGGAGGCGGATCGTCCAGACCTTCGGGTCGAGGCGGGGGCGGGGGGCCGGGCGTTCGCCGGCCAGTTCGCGGTAGATCTGGCGGAAGCCGTCCACGGAGCGGTTCAGGGTGAACCGGTCGATGACCCGCTGCCGTGCCAGGCGGCCGAGTTCGGCGCGCCGGGCCCCGTCCCGGAGCAGTTCGGTGACGGCGGCGGCCATGACGGCCGGTTCGCGGGGCGGGACGACGATCCCGGCGTCGCCGACGGCCTCCCGTACGCCTCCGACGTCCGTCGACACGGTGGCCCGGCCACAGGACATGGCCTCGATGAGGGAGAAGGGGAAGCCCTCGCTGATGGAGGAGAGCATGACGACGCTGCCGGCCGCGTAGGCGCGCGGCACCTCGGAGACGCGGCCCTCGAAGGTGATCCCGTCGGTGACGCCCAGCTCGGCGGCGAGCTTCTCCAGGCGGGTGCGGTAGTCCTCGTTCCCGGCGGGGACCGGGCCGAACAACCGCAGCCGCAGCTCGGGGAGTTCGGCGCGGCTGATCGCGTAGGCCCGGATCAGGGTCTCCAGGTCCTTGATGGGGTCGACCCGCCCGCACCAGCTGAGGGTGGGGGTCTCGGGTTCCGGTCCGGCCTCGGGGAAGAGGGCCGGGTCGACGCCGTTGTAGACGGTGCGGATGCGGTCGGCGGGGGCGCCGCCGCGCTCCTCCCAGCGCCGGTTGTACTGGTTGCAGGGGGTGATGAGGTCGGCCTTGCGGTAGCCGAGCGTGTTGAGCTCGCGGTAGAAGCCGAGCATGAGGGCCTTGACGGGCCAGCGCTGCGCGTCGGTGCGGTAGCCGAGGTAGCGCTCGCGGAGGTAGATGCCGTGTTCGGTGAGCAGGAAGGGCACCCCTTCGAAGTGCTGCGCGGCGAGGGCCGGCAGCGTGGCGAGGCCGCTGGAGACGGCGTGGGCCACGCTGCCGGTGGCTATCCGGGCGGCGAGCGGGCGCAGGGCGTGTTCCAGCAGGTCGGTGGCGGTGAGCGCGTCGTGGACGGTGGGCCGGGCCGCAAGCGTCGGCAGGTGCGGCATGGTCCAGATCCACATCAGGGAGCGCAGGGCCGGTTCGGAGCGCAGGGCGGAGGTCAGCCGTCCCTGCCGGGCCAGTTCGGCCAGTTCGTACAGGCTCGTGCCGAAGTCGCAGCCCGCCTCCGGGTCGAGGAGGGCGAGGAGCAGGCGTTCGTACGCGTCGAGGAAGCGGCGGCGTTCACGCCCCCGCAGGGACCGGCGCGCTCCGGCGAACAAGCCGGGCGCGGCCGGCCCCTGCGGGTGGCCCCAGAGGGGGAACGCGGTGTGCCGGGTGATGTTGGGCGGCAGCTCCCAGGTGACGGGTTCGCGGCCGCTGCCGGTGAGGGCGAGGATCTCGAAGTCGACCTCCGGCATGCCGCGGACGAGCTGGTCGCACCAGGTGCTGACGCCGCCGTGGACATGTGGATAGGTGCCTTCGGTGAGCATGGTGACATGACGGCCACTGCTCGGCATGTGCGTTTCCCCCCAGGACGTGCTGGTCAGGCGGTCGGGAGCGTGAGCGTGACGGCGGTCTGGAGCAGTTCGGGCGTGGTCCAGGCCGAGCGGGTGCCCGCGTAGGCCGAGCCGAAGACGGTCGAGCCGAGCAGGGCCTGCTTGCGGGTGCCCTCGGGCGCGGTGACGGGCACGGTGAGGCCGGCCGGGGCCTTGACGGTGACCGTGGTGCCGATGCGGTAGGCGGTGACCTTTCCGGCGGCGATCGCCTGGTCCCAGGCGGCGCGGCGGTTCAGCTCCGTACCGACGTCCCTCTGGGCCGGGTTCACCAGGGGTGCGCTGGGTGCGAACAGGGCCCGGTAGTCGGACAGTACGCGGTCGAGTACGGGGTAGAGGAGCCGTTCCTCGGCCAGGTTGGACTGGTGGACGTAGTGCGGGCGGGGGTCGTTGCCCAGGACGTGGGAGAGGGCCGTGCGGGCCTCCTGCGGGACGATCCGCCCGGCGTATCCGGTGGTGGTGGGGAGCGGGGCGGGCAGGCAGGTGGAGAGGGGGTTGTCCTCGCAGGCGCCGCTGCCGCCGTCGGCGCGGGAGGTGTAGATCCAGTTGTACTCGTCGGTCATCTCGGCGGCGGTGCCCACGTTGTAGTACACGTTCATGGGGTGGCGGGGCACGGTCTTCGCGGCGCTGCTCCCCGTGCCGACGGAACGCTGCTGCGGTTCGCGGGAGTTGTCGCTCGCGGTCCATTTCACGCCGTTGTCGGCGAGGGCGCCGGAAAGGTTCGGGTTGTCGGCGGGCTGCTGGGGCAGGGTCTTCAGACCGGAGTGCTCGCCGGTGACGAGTTCGGAGCGGTCGACGGAGATGCCCTTGCCGACGGCCCAGTTGTGGTTGTTCCTGATCTGGCCGGAGAGCTCGGAGCGGCTGACCCAGAGGGTGTTGCCGGCGAGGTCCTTGGTGCACCGCCAGGGGACGGTGGTGTTGTCCTGGACGCAGCCGAGGAAGGGGTGGGTGTAGGTGTGGTTGATCCACCGGTACTGGGCGCGGTCCGCGACGAGCTGCGTGGTGAGCGGGTCGGTGCCGCCGTGCTCGGTCTTCCACTGCTCGCCCTGGCCGCCGTTGTAGACCATGTCGAGGGTGAAGCCGGAGGCCTTCTGCCAGGCGGCGGCGTACTGGGCGTCGGCGGCGGTCATCCTGATGGGGTCGACGCCCTCGCCGTCGTCCTCGACGCAGTCGAAGTCGCCGGGGGTGCAGTTGAGCGCGGGGTCCCAGCGGGCGTCGGGGGCGAAGACGTCGTCGACGTGGACGGAGAGGTAGTTGCGGCTCTGGCCGAGATGGACGCCCTGGGTGAGCCATTCGACGATGCCGCGCGCGAGGGCCCGGAACTGCCGCTGGTACTGGTTGTAGGCGAAGGTGACGACGAGCTCGCGGCGCCCGTCGGCGGTGTACTCGCCGATGAGGCTGGCCCGGCCGCCGCCCGTGACGGGGATGTCGACGTAGCTGGTGAAGCCGGCGCGGGGGCGGCCCGCGTAGCCGTAACTCTCGGCGATCGCCGGGTCGTTGTCCTCGAAGGTGAGCGCGCCCGCGAGGTAGCGGAAGGGGCCCGTCTTCCCCGCGGCGGTGACGCCGGCCGTGGTCCCGTCGAGGACGCCGGACCAGCCGCCCTCGTTGGTGTAGTCGAGGCCGACGCCGGGGTGCGACCAGGTGTAGGCGTCGACCTGCGGGATCCCGAAGGTCCGCTCGTACGCCTGGAGTGCGGTGTGCTCGGCGGAGTCGGGGCCGAAGGCGCTCTCGTGGGGCAGGACGACGCCCTGGTACTTGGCGCGGGGGCGCCCGTCGAGCGTGTCGCTGAGGAAGGCCGGGTCGAGGACCGGACGGTTCGGGTCGTTGAGGTCGATCCTGCGGTACGGGACGCCGGAGCCCTTCAGCTCGGCGGTGATGGCCTCGACGGCGCTGCCGCCGTCGTCGACGACGAGGACCGTCAGGTCGACGCGGGGCGCCGGGGCGGCCACCGCCTGTGCGGACGGCACGACGGTGGCGAGCAGCGCGGCGGCGGCGAGCACGGCGACGCGCGCGGTGCGGGGCGCGGGGCGCGGGGCGGTGCGGGACGAGGTGCGGCGGGCGGTTCTGGGCGTGCGGATTCGGCCGGAGTCCATCGGTGGTGTCCCCCCTCTGCAGGCCCGTCCCGGGCCGAGGCCGGACCGGCGGGACCTGTGGAGATGATGCAGATGATGCAAAGGCGCGAGCGTCGCCCTTGCGGGAATGAGGCGAGTGTGGACGAGCTCTCCGACCCTGAACGGTAAACATGAAAGAGACACCACGGATGAGTGAATCACTGCCGCCGTGAGCGAACGCGGTGAGCGAGCGTAGGCTCGTTCTCGGCGCTCTCCGGGCCGAAATACGATGCGGCGGGCACGGTCGGCCCATCCCTCGACCGCCACAGAACTCAATGGAAGCGAGAATTCACCACCGTGACTGCTCTCACTCTCAGCACTGCCGGTGCGGCGACGCTGCGCGCCGACGCCCTCGTGGTCGGCGTCGCCAAGTCCGGGAAGACGCTCGTCGTCGCCCCGGGCGGCGAGGCCGTCGACAAGGCCTTCGACGGGCGGCTCGCCGCCGTCCTGGAGACCCTGGGCGCCTCGGGTTCCGAGGGTGAGGCGACGAAGCTGCCCGCGCCCGCCGGTCTCAAGGCCCCCGTCGTCCTGGCCGTCGGCCTGGGCACCGCCCCCGAGGACGGCGAGCCGTTCGGCGCGGAGACCCTGCGCCGTGCCGCCGGCACCGCCGCCCGCACCCTGACCGGCGCGAAGAAGGCCGCCTTCGCGCTGCCGATCTCCTCCGCCGAGGACGCCGCCGCCGTCGCGGAGGGCGCCCTGCTCGGCGCGTACGCCTACACCGCGTACCAGGAGAGCGCCAAGGACGCGAAGAAGCCGCTGGCCGAGGTCGCCCTGCTCGGCGCCAAGCCGCGCGACAAGGCCTACAAGGCCGCGGTCGAGCGCGCCCTGGCCGTCGCCGAGGAGATGAACCGCTCCCGCGACCTCATCAACATGCCGCCGAACGACCTCTACCCCGAGTCGTTCGCCGCCATCGTCGCGGCCGCCGGCAAGGAGCACGGCCTCAAGGTGCAGGTGCTCGACGAGAAGGCGCTCGACAAGGGCGGCTACGGCGGCATCCTGGGCGTCGGCAAGGGCGCCGTCCGCGGCCCGCGCCTGGTCCGCGTCGCCTACACCCACCCGAAGGCGGAGAAGACCCTCGCCCTGGTCGGCAAGGGCATCACCTACGACTCCGGCGGCATCTCGCTGAAGCCGGCCGGCCACAACGAGACGATGAAGTGCGACATGAGCGGTGCCGCCGCCGTGTTCGCCGCCGTCGTCGCCGCGTCCCGCATCGGTCTCGCCGTCAACGTCACGGGCTGGCTCGCCCTCGCCGAGAACATGCCGTCCGGCAACGCCACCCGCCCGGGTGACGTGCTGCGCATGTACAGCGGCAAGACCGTCGAGGTCCTCAACACCGACGCCGAGGGCCGGCTCGTCCTCGCCGACGCGCTGACCAAGGCCTCGGAGGAGCACCCGGACGCGATCGTCGACGTGGCGACCCTGACCGGCGCCATGGTCCTGGCCCTGGGCAACCGCACCTTCGGCATCATGGCCAACGACGACGACTACCGCACCGCGATCCACGAGGCCGCGGAGGAGGTCGGCGAGGCGTCCTGGCCGATGCCGCTCCCGGCGGACCTGCGCAAGGGCATGGACTCCCCCACCGCCGACATCGCCAACATGGGCGAGCGGATGGGCGGCGGCCTGGTCGCCGGTCTCTTCCTCCAGGAGTTCGTGGGCGAGGGCATCACCTGGGCCCACCTGGACATCGCGGGCCCGGCCTTCCACGAGGGCGCCCCGTACGGGTACACCCCGAAGGGCGGCACCGGCTCCTCGGTGCGCACCCTCGTGAAGCTGGCCGAGCTCACCGCCGCCGGCGAGCTCTGAGCACACCCGTGACAGGGGCGGGGCCCCGGCCCCCCCCCCGGGCCCCCACCGCCGTTTTCCTTGTCCGGCCCATCACATCCGTCCTGCTTAGGATCGATACGTGGACGCTTACGGGGACGAGTACGTGGATGTGACCCGGTCCCGCATGCGGACCCGGACCCGGTCCCGGACGCGGACCCGCACCGGGGCCGCCGCGGCCCTTCTCGCCCTCGCGCTCCTCGCCGGCGGCTGCACCGCGGCCGGCACCGGGGTCCGGGGCACTCCCGGGGCCGCCGGGCTGCGCGACCCGTACTTCCCGAAGCTCGGCAACGGCGGCTACGACGTGCGGCACTACGCCCTGTCCCTCGCCTACGACCCGCGCAGCGGGCGCCTCGACGGCACCACCGAGATCACCGCCCGCGCCGGCCAGGACCTCAGCGCCTTCAACCTCGACCTGGCCGGGCTCCGCGTCTCCCGCGCCACCGTCGACGGCGCCCCCGCCGCGCACAACAGGGCGGGGAACGAGCTGACGCTCCGCCCGCGCGAGGAGATCCGCGACGGGGCGGAGTTCACGGTCACCGTCACCTATACGGGCGTGCCGGAGCCGATCACGGACGCGGACGGCTCCGTGGAGGGCTGGCTGCGCACGGACGACGGGGCGGTCGCGGTCGGCGAACCGGAGGGCTCCATGACCTGGTTCCCCGGCAACCACCACCCCGCAGACAAGGCCGCCTACGACATCACGCTCACCGTCCCGGCCGGGCTCGAAGCGCTCTCCAACGGCGTCAGGACCGAGCGGCGGACGGAGCGGGACGGCCGCGTCACCACCGTGTGGCACGCGGCCGAGCCGATGGCGAGCTATCTGGCGACGGTCGCGATCGGCCGGTACGAGACGGCGACGGAGACGGCGACCGGGACGGCGACCGGGACCGCCGCGGATTCGGCGACCGGCTCCCGTTCCCTGCCCGTCCTGACCGCCGCCGAGCCGTCGGTCGCGGCGGGCAGCGCGGCGCTGCGCGGCGAGATCCCCGAGATCCTCGCCCGGCAGGCCGGGCGTTTCGGCCCGTACCCCTTCTCGGCCGCCGGGGCGATCGTCACCGAGGACGGGACCCTCGGCTACGCCCTGGAGACCCAGACCCGGCCCGTCTTCCCCGCCGCCTCCTTCGACCGGACGACCCTCGTCCACGAGCTGGCCCACCAGTGGTTCGGGAACTCGGTCACCCCCGCCACCTGGCGGGACTTGTGGCTGAACGAGGGCTTCGCCACGTACGCCGAGTGGCTGTACTCGGAGGAGTACGAGGGCGTCCCCGCGCGGACGCACTTCGCGCGGGCCTTCGCCCAGGACGCCAACTGGGCCTTCCCGCCGGCCGCCCCGCCCGCCGCCGAGAACCTCTTCGACCCGCCCGTCTACCAGCGCGGCGCGATGGTCCTCCACAAGCTGCGCGAGACGGTCGGGGACGGGACCTTCGACGAGATCCTGCGCGGCTGGCCCGCGAAGTACCGCCACGTCAACGCCTCCACGGCCGACTTCACGGCCTACGCGGAGAGCGTGGCGGGGAAGGACCTCGACGGGCTGTGGAAGGTCTGGCTGTACGGCGAGGGCAGACCGGCAACCCCGTAGCCGCCGGCTAGTCGGTCCGGCCCTGGTCGGTCAGGCTCTTGCGCAGGACGACGCACGGGCGGCCGTGGGCGAGGTCCGGGCGCCGGGCGGTCTCCTCGTAACCGAGGGAGGTCCAGAAGGCGAGCGCCTTCGGGTTGTTCTCCAGGACGGCGAGCCGCAGACCGGTGCGGCCCGCGGCGCGGAAGCGGTCCTCGACGTACGCGGCGAGCCGGCGACCGTGGCCGGCGCGCTGTTCGCCCGCGTGGACCATGAGCAGTCCGAGCCACGGGTCCGGGTCGGCCGGGTCGGGATGGCGGCCGAGGGTCACGGCGACGGCGACGAGCCGGCCCTCGGAGCGGGCGAGGAGGACCTCGGCGGTGGGCTCCGCGAGATCGTCGGCGAGGGCCGCCGCGACCTGCTCGGGGCGGATGTCGGAAGGGTCCGGGAAGTCGCCGCTGAGCTGCTGGAACTCCTCGTTCGACGCGTAGAGCGCGGTGAGCTCGGTGAGCAGCGCGCCGGGGAGGGCGGCGCCGTCCTCCAGGGCCTTGGGAGCGAGGGCTTCGACGATCACGCGGCAAGGGTAGAGCCCCGGCGCGCGGAACGCGCCGGGGCTCTCAAGCCGTTTCTACGGCTTTTCTTCGGTTCTTCTACGGGGTCTTCGGAGTCTTAGAGGTTGACGCCGAAGTCGCGGGCGATGCCCTCAAGGCCCGAGGCGTAGCCCTGGCCGACCGCACGGAACTTCCACTCGGCGCCGTTGCGGTAGAGCTCGCCGAAGACCATCGCGGTCTCGACGGCGGCGTCCTCGGAGAGGTCGTAGCGGGCGAGCTCGGCGCCGCCGGCCTGGTTGACGATGCGGATGTAGGCGTTCCGCACCTGGCCGAAGTTCTGCGAGCGGTTGACCGCGTCGTAGATGGAGACCGGGAAGACGATCTTGTCGACGGTCGGCGGGAGGGCCGCCAGGTTGACGTTGATCTGCTCGTCGTCGCCGCCGCCCTCGCCGGTGCGGTTGTCACCGGTGTGGACGATGGTCTGGTCCGGCGTCGACTTGTTGTTGAAGAAGACGAAGTGGGCGTCGGAGGCGACCTTGCCGGCGGCGTCCACACCGATCGCGGACGCGTCGAGGTCGAAGTCGGTGCCGGTGGTGGTGCGGACGTCCCAGCCGAGGCCCACGGTGACGGCGGCGAGGCCGGGGGCCTCCTTGGTCAGAGAGACGTTGCCGCCCTTGGACAGGCTCACAGCCATGGAAAGTCCCTTTCATCGTGGTGTCGTCGCCTGGTGAAACGCGTACCGGCCCCCAGCGGTTCCCGACGGGTTCCCGGTGAAAAGAGGATGACTCCAACGGCCCACTGCGGGGAACATGGGGGCATGGCCGGTCCCTATCCCATCCGCGGCTCCGTCTCGCTCCCCGAGGCCGAGCTCCAGTGGCGTTTCTCGCGGTCGTCGGGGCCGGGCGGGCAGCACGTGAACACCAGCGACTCGCAGGTGGAGCTCCGCTTCGACCTCGCGGCCACCACGTCGCTCCCCGAGGTGTGGAAGGCCCGCGCCCTGGAGCGCCTCGCCTCCCGCCTGGTCAACGGCGTCGTGACGGTCCGCGCATCGGAGCACCGCTCCCAGTGGCGCAACCGCGAGACGGCCGCGGTCCGGCTCGCCGCCCTCCTCGCCGAGGCGACGGCCCCGCCGCCGAAGCCCCGCAGGGCGACGAAGATCCCGCGCGGCATCAACGAACGCCGGCTGCGCGAGAAGAAGCAGCGCTCGGAGACCAAGAAGACCCGGCAGTCCCGGGGCGACTGGGGCTGAGCCCCCCAGGGCCTCCGGCCGGTTCAGCTCAGGTGGCGGTACTTCCCCTGGAAGTACGTCAGCGGGCCGCTGCCGTCCGCCGAGGGCAGGCCGACCGTCAGGACCCGGCCGACGACCAGCGTGTGGTCCCCGGTCACGACCCGGCTCTCCGTGCGGCACTCGAGGACCGACAGCGCCCCGCCGAGCAGCGGCGCGCCGCTCTCCTCGCCGCGCGTGTACGGAAGGTCGGCGAAGAGCAGCCGGTCGCTGACGCGGTTCTTCATCGCGAAGCGCCCGGCGATCTGCCGCTGGCCCTCGGAGAGGACCGACACCGCCCAGACCGGGACCTCGGCTAGCAGATCGTCCATGCGGGAGCCGTTGCGGAGGCTGACCAGGACCAGGGGCGGGTCGAGGGAGACCGACATGAAGGCGGTGGCCGTCATGCCGACGTCCTCGCCGCGCGCGCCCTCGTCGGGGTCGTGCGCCGTCACCAGGACCACGCCCGCCGCGAGGCGGGACATCGCCGCCCGGAACTCGTCGTTGCTCACCCCCTCAGCATGAGGGATGGCCAGATCGGAGACGGGGGGCGGGGCGGGAGTCTTCTGCAGCACCCTCGCACGCTAGACCGGGCCGGCCGCGGGCCGCATCGGGCCCGGGGACCAGTCCGCCACCCCCGGGGGTCCTAGGACCCCGTCCCGGACCCTCGGGCGTCACGCCGGGCCGATGACCTTCTTGCGCGTGTGCCCGTAGACCACCGACGTCCGTACGTCGGCGAGCTCCGGGCGCTTCGTCAGCTTGTCCAGGACCACCGCGTGCAGATGGTCGGTGTCGCGGACGGCGACGTGCACCAGGAAGTCGTCGTGCCCGGTGAGCACGAAGAGCGAGATCACCTCGGGCATCCCCTCCAGGAAGGCCTGGAACGACTCGATCACGGCACGCGTCGGCGGGCGGACCCGTACGGCGATCACGGCCTGGAGCCCGCGGTCGATCGACGCGAGGTCGACCTCGGCGTGAAAGCCCGTCAGGATGCCGCGCTCGCGCAGCGACCGGATGCGCTCCAGACAGGTGGAGGGGGCGATGCCGAGAGCCTGGGCCATGTCCCGGTTGGTGCGCCGACCGTCTTCCTGGAGCATCCGCACCAACGCCGAATCAAGTTCGTCCACGATCGCCTCTCTCTGTCGATTTCCGAAGGTAATTCGGATTCTAAGCGCAACCTTCGATGGTGTTGTTAGCCTCCGCCTCGATTCGCTGATGTTTGTTCGGGGGGAAGGGTGGTGGGGGATGCGTGAGCGGCGCGGGCCCGGCGTGGGGGCGGTGGGTGCCGTGGTGGCGGCGGCGCTGTTCTGGAGCAGTTCGTACGCGGTGACGAAGCGGCTCCTCGACGACGTCGGCCCGCTCGCCATCGGCGCCGTCAGGTTCACCCTGGCGGCCTTGCTCCTGGGGGTGGCGGTACGGATCGGCCGGCGCCGCCCCGCCCGGCCGGACGCGCGGCAGCGGCGGCAGCTCTATCTGAGCGGCTTCCTCGGCATCACCGTCTACTTCGTCCTGGAGAACGTCGGCGTCGACCTCTCCACGGCGTCCGACGCGTCCCTGATCGTGGCCACGTACCCGCTGATGACGATGCTCCTGGAGCGGGTCGTCCTCCGCGCCCGGATGCCGCCGCTGCGGGTCGCGGGCGTGCTGCTCGCCGCCGTCGGGGCCTTCCTGGTCGTCCGCAACGGCGCCCAGGTCGGCGGCGGCGCGCGCTGGACGGGAGACGTCCTGCTGCTGCTCGGCGGGGTGGCCTGGGCCGGATACAACGTGCTCGGCAAGCGCGCGAGCGCCGGCCAGGACGCCATGAGCGTCACGTACTACCAGACCCTGGCGGGTGCGGCCGGATTCCTCGTCGCCTCCCTCCTTGAGGCCGGCGACCGGCGAATGCCGGACGCGACCGCCTCGGCGCTGCTCGCCTATCTCGCCGTGGCGTGCTCGGTCGGCGGCTTCCTGCTCTACAACCACGGCCTGCGGCGGATGGCGTCGAGCGTCGCCGTGAACATCCTCAACCTGGTCCCGGTCTTCGGCGTCGCCGGCGCCGTCCTCGTCAACGGGGAGTCGATCCGGCCGGCCCAGGTGGTGGGCGGCGTCGTCATCGTCGCCGGGGTGGCGCTCGGCATGGTCGAGCGGGAACGGAGAGCTTCCCGACGGGGCCTGGCCGGGACCCAAGACGCGATATAGCGTTAGTCCTTCGGGCGGGACGCCCCCTTGAAGCCGCCCCCTGACAGGACGAGACGAGGACGGAAGCATGTCGCGAGAGATCTCGTCCACCGGGCAGCACGCCGGCTCCGGCGCGGGTTCCGGCTCCGGCTCCGGTGCGGCGCCCGAGCTGCGTGCCTCCCACGCGGACCGCGACCGGACCGTGGACGTGCTGCGGGTCGCCGCGGGGGACGGCCGGCTGACGCTGGACGAGCTCGACGAGCGCCTGGAGGTCGCCCTGTCGGCGCGGACCCTCGGCGAGCTCGCGGTGCTCACCGCCGACCTGCCGCCCGGGGCGGTCCCCGGCGGTCCGGCCGCGGCGGACATCAAGGACGTGCTGCGGATCCACCGGAAGCACAGCGCGATCACGCGCGCCGGGCGCTGGGTGGTGCCGCGTCGGCTGGAGATCGTGGCGGAGTGGTGCGAGGTGACGCTCGACTTCACCGAGGCGGTCATCACGCAGGACACCCTGCGGATCGACGTCGACAGCCAGGGCAAGAAGCTGACGCTCGTGACGAGGCCCGGCATCGTCGTCGACGTCGACGGCCTGGCCCTCGAACACAGCAGGTTCCGGATCCGCCAGGCCCCGGCCGCCCCCGGTACGCCGGTCGCGCTGCGGGTGGAACTGGTCGGCACGAAGAGCTTCGGCCGCGTCGTCGTGCGGTCCGCGCGCCGGACCTTCGGGCAGTGGCTGCTGCGCAGGCAACTCCCGGCCCTGCCGGCCGGCGAGTGACCCGCCCCGGGTGTCACGTGTCTCCCTGCGGTGACCTGTAGGACCGGACCACCCCAGGGGGTTGTGCACGACCCGCCATGACCTGCTGTGACTTGAGTCACAGAGGGCAGTATTTGCTGACCCTGTGTACCGGGTGCGCAGCTCGCTGTGATTCAGTGGCAGGGACAGTGCAGTACGAAGCCGATGAGAACCCTGGAGTTGCTGTCGAGGTCTCGGGGAGAGCGAGCGATGGAGACCGAGTCGGAGCCGTACGTCCGTCTCTCGACCCTGCGGCAGCTGCATCAGGTCGTGGCGGACCTCAACACAGCCCGCAGCCTGGCGGACACCCTGCAGACCGTCGCCGACGGTGTGGTCGCCGGTCTCAACTACGAGCTGGCCTGCGTCAACCTCGTACGCCCCGACGGTGACCTCGTCGTCGCCGCCTTCGCCGGAAGCTCCGCCGCCGAAGCCCTGATCACCGGCCGGGTCGGCTCCCGCGCCTCCTGGGACCGCCGCCTGTCCATGGGCGCCGAATGGGGCGACCTCCGCTTCATCCCGCACACCGAGGGCTGGGTGCTCATGGAGGACGACGTCCCCCAGTGGCACACCGACGGCCCCGCACCCCGCTTCGAGGACGAGTGGCACCCCCACGACCGCCTCTACGCCCCCATGTACGCCTCCGGCTCCGGCCGTGAACTGCTCGGCGTCATATCCGTCGACCGCCCGCGCAACGGCCGGCACCCCGGCCCCTGGGGCCAGGAAGCGCTCCAGATGTACGCCTCCCAGTCGGCCATCGCGATCAGCAACGCCCGCCTCCGCTCCAACATGCAGCGGGCCCTCGTCCGGCTCGAAAGGGAGCAGCAGGCCCTGCGCGCCAGCGAGGAGTCGTTCCGGCAGGCCTTCGAGTACGCCCCCTCCGGCATGGCCATCGCCGAGATGGGCGGCGACCAGCACGGCCGGCTGCTCCGTACCAACGACGCCCTGTGCCGGCTCCTCGGCCGGCCCGCCTCCGTCATGCGGCGCTACTCCTTCGCCGACCTCGTCCACCCCGAGGACATAGGGACCCTGCTCCGGACCTCCGCCGAGGGCGGCCGTGCCGAGCTGCGCCTCGGGCGGCGCGACGGCACCTACGTCTGGGTCTCCCTGCGGAACTCGGTCGTCGCCGACACCGCCGACGGCCCCCGCTTCCTCCTCACCCACGTCGAGGACATCGAGGAGCGCAAGCGCCACGAGCTCCAGCTCGCCCACCGCGCCTCGCACGACGCCCTCACCGGCCTCCCCAACAGCGCCGAGCTGCGCTCCCGGCTCTCCGCCCGCCTCTGCGAGCGCCCCACGCAGGCGGTCGGCGCGGCGGTCGCGGCCGGCTACGACGGCTACGGCGGCGGTGGCGGGCACGACGGCGGCTACGACTCCGCCCGCGACGGCGGCTACGAAACCGGGCACGACTCCGGGCACGACTCCGGCTACGGATCGGCTCCCGCCTACGAATCCGCCCCCGCCTACGAGTCCCGGCCCGCCTACGAATCGGTCCCCGCCTACGAATCCGTCCCCGCCTACGAGTCCGGGCCCGGCTACGAGTCCACCTACGAGTCGCCGTACGAGCACGAGCACGGCTTCGGCTTCGAGCCGGCGAACGGGGCCGGGCCGTACGACCACCACGTCCACATCGTCGCGCCGTCCACCGGCGAGGTCGACGACGGGACGAAGGGGCTCGCCGTCCTCTTCTGCGACCTCGACGGCTTCAAGTCGATCAACGACCGCTTCGGGCACCACACCGGCGACGCCGTCCTCATCGAGGTCGCCCGCCGGCTCACCACCGGCGTCCGCGACGGGGACACCGTGGCCCGGCTCGGCGGTGACGAGTTCGTCGTCCTCGCCGACGGCCTCGGCGCGGCCGACGCCGCCGACCTGGCCGTGCGCCTGCGGAACGCGATCATTCCGCCGATCCGGGTGGACGGCAGGGCGGTCCGTGTCGGGGCCAGTTTCGGCATCGGCTGGGCCGAGTGCGGGATGAGCGTCGAAGAGGTCCTGAACTCCGCCGACCAGCGGATGTACATCGAGAAGCGCTCCCGCGCCAAGGTCCAGCGCCGGGCCGGCTGAGGCCACCGCCGCCTGTCCGCCTGTCAAGGCCCGCCCCGGGCGCTGGTCCGTTCGGGGTAGGCTCGGCCGGTCGGCGACGGCTGGCGAGCATGGATAGGAGTGACCGGATGGCTGCCGGTAACGACGGCGCGAGCAAGCCCGAGGACGACGATCCGTTCGGCTACCTGTACGAGGACGGTCAGGCAGCGGGCGCCCAGGCGCCGCACGGCGGTGGCTACGGCTACCCCGGCCCCGGAGCCGCTCAGCCCGGCGTGCCACGGACCTCGTACAACCAGGTCAGGACGGTCGGCGAGCGCCAGTACGGTCATCCGCCGCAGGGCCAGCAGGCCTACGTGCCGCCGCAGCAGCAGGCTCCCTACGGCCAGCCGCACGCGCAGTACGCCGCCCCCGAGACCTACGGCGGCCCGCCGACCCGCCAGGGCCCGCCGCCGCCCCAGCGCGGCGGCTCCGGCGGCGGCCCCAACACCAGGGGCCTGCTGATCGGCGCGGTCGCGGTCGTCGCGGTCGTCGTCGTCGGCATCGCCGCCGCCGTGATCACGAACAACGGCGACAAGGACGACAAGAACGGCCAGGCCGGTGGCGGTACGCCGTCGACCGCGCCGTCCCAGGTCTCCGAGGAGCCCAGCGGCGAGCCGAGCACGGAGCCGACCCCGGTCGAGCTGCCGAAGCAGGACGCGGCGACGCTGAAGCTGGGCGGCACGGCCGGCACGGAGAAGACCGTCACGGGCGCCGAGGGCGTCGGCGGCACCTACGTCGCGGGCTTCAACCAGGTCGGCGCCTCGGTGACCTGGAAGGCGAACATGCCGACGGAGGGCGCGTACCGCCTGACCGTGCGGTACGCGATCCCCGCGGTCGACGCCAACGCCACGCTGACGGTCAACGGCAAGGCGAACTCCTCGCCGCTCGGTCTGAAGAACTTCATCCACTCCTCGGACCCGAACCTGGAGAAGAACTGGCAGACCACCTGGGCGCCGGTCACCCTCCAGAAGGGCGACAACGAGATCAAGATCTCGTGCGAGACCGGCAACCAGTGCAACGTGCTGCTCGACTGGCTGGAAGTCACCCCGGGCGAGTAGTCCCGCGGAATTCCGAGCTCCGGCCCCCTGCCCCTTCCGAGGATCAGGGGGTCTCTTGCGTCACCTTCACGCGGGGCAGCAGCTCCTCGTACGCCGACGCGTCGAACTCGCCGGCGACCGGGGAGAGGACCGTCGCCGCCGAGAGGGCGACCGCGCGGGTGAGGCGTTCGGGCCAGGGGGCGTCGTCGACCAGGCCCGAGAGGAGGCCCGCGACGGCCGAGTCGCCGGCGCCCGTGGGGTTTCCCTTGACGGCGGCGGGCGGTGCCGCGCGCCAGAGTCCCTCGGGGGTGGCGGCGAGCATGCCCTCGGGGCCGAGTGAGGAGATCACCGCGTGGGCGCCGCGGCGGCGCGCGTCGCGGGTGGCCCGGTGGGGCTCGCGGGAGCCGGTGAGCTGCGCGAGCTCGTCGGCGTTCGGCTTGACCAGGTCGGGGCGGGCGGCGATGCCCCGCCGCAGGGGTTCGCCGCTGGTGTCGAGGAGGACGGGGACGGCGGCGGCGCGGGCGAGCCGGACGAGTTCCGCGTACGCCCCCACGTGGATGCCCGGCGGCAGGCTGCCGCAGAGGGCGACCGCCCGGGCCCCGTCGAGGAGTTCGGTGAAGCGGCTGCGGAAGGCGGCCCACTCGTCGGCGGTGACGGCGGGGCCGGGTTCGTTGAGCTGGGTCGTGTCGCCGCTCGCGGTGTCGACGACGGCGACGGTACGGCGGGTGGGGCCGGCGGTCGCCACGAGCTCGTCGCGGACCGGGGTCGCGGCGAGCAGGTCGCGCAGCATGGCGCCGGTGGCGCCGCCCGCGAAGCCGGTGGCGACGGTCTCGTGGCCGAGGGCGGCGAGCACGCGGGCCACGTTGAGGCCCTTGCCGCCGGGGCGTTCGATGACCTGGGTGACCCGGTGCGTGGCGTGCGGAGTGAGGGCCGGGACCCGGTAGGTCAGGTCCAGCGCCGTGTTGAGGGTGACCGTCAGAATCACCTGTGCACCCCCGTATTCCGGTGACGTCCGTCGGCGCGTGCGCTCCGACGGGCACCGATCATGCCAAAGGAAAGGCGGTTGGCCCAGACCCGCGACCGACCGCCCCTCCGTATGACTCCTGATCAGACCGTCGTGCCCGCCGTCGGATCGACGATCCAGGCGCCCTTGCGCATGACGCCCTTGAGGTTGAACTCGGCGTCGAGGACGACGATGTCGGCGTCCTTGCCGGGCTCCAGGGAGCCGACCCGGTCGTACACGCCGAGGACGCGGGCCGGGTTGGCGGAGATGGCCTGGACGACCGACTCGACGGGGAGGCCGTCGATGGTGGCGGCGCGCTTGAAGGCGCGGTCCAGGGTGAGGGTCGAGCCGGCGATGGAGCCGCCCTCGACGAGCCGGGCGACGCTGTCCTTCACCTCGACCGCCAGCGTGCCGAGCATGTAGCGGCCGTCGCCGAAGCCGGCGGCGTCCATGGCGTCGGTGATGAAGGCGACGCGCCGCGGGCCCGCGTGGTGGAAGGCGAGCTCCAGGGCGGCGGGGTGGAGGTGGGTGCCGTCGTTGATGAGCTCGACGGTGATCCGCTCGTCCTCCAGGAGCGCGGCGATCGGGCCGGGCGCGCGGTGGCCGAGGGCGGGCATCGCGTTGTAGAGGTGCGTGGCGACGGTGGCGCCCGCGTCGATGGCGGCGACGGTCTGCTCGTACGTCGCGTCGGTGTGGCCGATCGCGGCGATCACGCCGTGCTCGGCGAGGAGGCGTACGGAGTCGAGGCCGCCGGGCAGCTCGGTGGCGAGCGTGACCATCCTGGCCTGGCCGCGGCCGGCGTCGATCAGCTTGCGGACCTCGGCCGGGTCGGGGTCGCGGAGCAGCGTCTCGTCGTGGGCGCCCTTGCGGCAGGGGGAGATGAACGGGCCCTCGAAGTGGAGGCCGGCGATCTCGCCCTGCTCGGCGAGCTCGGAGAGCAGGCCGGCCCGCTGGGTGAGGAAGTCCATCTCGCCGGTGACGAAGGAGGCGACGACGGTGGTGGTGCCGTGCAGGCGGTGGGTGTGGATGCCGGTGAGGACGTCGTCGACGGTGCCGGAGGTGAAGGACGCGCCGCCGCCGCCGTGGTTGTGGATGTCGACGAAGCCGGGGACGAGCCAGTGCCCGGTCAGGTCGAGGGTGGGGGCGCCGTCGGGGGCGCTGCCGGTGATGCGCTCGCCGTCGACGATCACGCGTCCGTTCTCGACGATTCCGGTGGGCAGCACGACGTGTGCGCCGGCGAGAACCTGGTGATCGGCCATCAGGCGGAAACCTCCGAGTCGGTGGGGTGCTGGTCGGCGAGCAGGTCCCAGGCGAGGAGGCCCGCACCCAGGCATCCGGCGGTGTCCCCGAGGGCCGCCGGGACGATGGCGGGCAGCTTCTGGAACGTGACTCGCTCCTCCACCGCGGCCCGGAGTGGTGTGAACAAGGTTTCCCCGGCCTCGGCGAGACCGCCACCGATGATGAGTGTGCGGGGGTCCAGCAGGGTGAGCGCGGTGACGAGGCCGTCGGCGAGGGCGTCGACGGCGTCCTGCCAGACCCGTACGGCCTTGGCGTCGCCGGATTCGACGGCCTTGGCGCAGTCGGCGGCGTCGGCCTCGGGGTCGCCGGAGGCGGCGGCCCAGGCCTGCGAGACGGCGGAGGCGGAGGCGTACCGCTCCAGACAGCCGCGCTGGCCGCAGCCGCAGTCGGTGCCGCCGGGGCGGACGACGATGTGGCCGATCTCGCCGGCGTAGCCGTGGGCGCCGGCCTCGATGCGGTCGCCGATGCCGATGGCGCCGGCGATGCCGGTGCCGAGGGGCACGAAGAGGAAGCGGTCGGCGCCGTTGCCCGCGCCGATGCGGCCCTCGGCGAGGCCGCCGGTGCGCACGTCGTGGCCGAGGGCGACGGGGATGCCGTCGAGGCGGCGGCTGAGGAGTTCGCGCATGGGAACGTCGCGCCAGCCGAGGTTGGCCGCGTAGACGGCGATGCCGTTCTCGGCGTCGACGATGCCGGGGACGGCGACTCCGGCGGCCGCTGCGGGCTCGCCGTACCGCTCCTGGCCGAGGGCGCGGAGGTCCTCGGCGAAGCCGAGGATGGTCTCCACCACGGCCTCGGGGCCACGGCGGCGCCCAGTGGCGCGGCGTGCCTCGTGGAGCAGGGTGCCGTCCGCCCCGACGAGGGCGGCCTTCATGCCGGTGCCGCCCACATCCAGGGCGATGACGTGTCTCACGGAGGACAGTTTGGCGCGCGAGGACCCAAAAGGTCTAGTCCACTGCCGAGGATTGTTGCGTACGGATACAAATTCGGGACCCGTCATGGGTCCATGGTCCCGGCTGTGTTGCGGAAGTGATACCCAAGTGGTGTAGACCTCATGCCCGCCCGCGGGGGAGACTTGCGGCCCTGCGGAGAGCAAACGCGCAGCTCACAGCCGTGTGAATACCGTGCAAATGCGGTGCAAACGCGGCGCAAGTGCGACACGAACGTGGCACAGGCGTGGCACGGGCGTGGCATGGACGTGGCACGGACGTGACGCGGACGCGGCGCGAGTACGGCTCGAAAGCAGCTCAACGACGAGCGAGCGAAAAGGTGGATGAAGCCGTGGAGCGGCGACGATTCCTTGGACTGACCGCGGCCGCCGCCGCCCTCGGACTGACCGCGACGGTCGCCGGGTGCGGCGTCCTGGGGAGCGACTCCGGCGACGTGACCCTCAGACTGGTCGCCGCCGACTACGACCTCACCGGCGGTGACACGACGAAGAAGTACTGGACCGACCTCGTCGCCGCCTTCGAGGCGAAGCACCCCGGCATCAAGGTCGAGATCCAGATCGAGTCCTGGGACGACGTCGACCGCAAGGTCGCCGAGATGGTCAAGGCCGACGAGGCCCCCGACGTCGCGCAGATCGGCGCCTACGCCGACTACGCGGCCGCCGGCGAGCTCTACTCCGCCGACGAGGTCCTCTCCATCCCCGTCCAGGCCAACTTCCTCGCGCCGCTGGTCTCCGCCGGAGAGACCAAGCGCACCCAGTACGGGCTGCCCTTCGTCGCCTCCACCCGGCCGCTCTTCTACAACAAGGCCCTCTTCGAGGAGGCCGGCGCCAAGGCCCCCACCACCTGGGCCGAGCTGGCCGAGGCCGCCGAGAAGCTCAAGGACAAGGGCGTCCGCACCCCCTTCGCGCTGCCCCTCGGCCCCGAGGAGGCCCAGGCCGAGGCCCTGATGTGGCTCCTCAGCGGCGGCGGCGGCTGGACCGACGCCACCGACCACTACGCCGTCGACTCCGACGCGAACGTCGCCACCTTCACCTGGTTGAAGGACAACCTCGTCGCCAAGGGCCTCACCGGCCCCGTCGCCCCCGGCAAGCTCAACCGCAAGGCCGCCTTCGCCGCCTTCGCGAGCGGCGAGGTCGGCATGCTCAACGGCCACCCCTCGCTGGTCAAGGAAGCCGCGAAGAAGGGCGTCGAGGTCGGCCAGGTGCCGCTGCCCGGCATCGACGGCACGCCCAAGAGCTCCATGGGCGTCGCCGACTGGATCATGGGCTTCAAGCAGAACGGCCACCGCAAGGAGATCGGCGAGTTCCTCGACTTCGTCTTCAGCGACGAGAACGTCCTGAAGTTCGCCGGGGACAACGACCTGCTGCCGGTCACCGTCAGCGCCTCCGCCCGCATGGAGACCGACCCCGAGTACGCCAACCTGCGCGCGTTCCTCGAAGGACTCCCGGACGCCCAGCTCCCGCCCGTCGGCAAGACCTCGTGGGCCGCGGTCAGCGAGAACATCAAGCAGAACATCGGCAAGGCCGTCACCCCCTCCGGCCGGCCCTCCGAGGTCCTCGGCCGGATCGGCCGGGCGGCGACGGCGGCGGAGAACGCAGAGTAATAAGTTGTTCGTATGACCGAAGACCAGGACGCGGCGCACGACAGCGGTGGCGGGCTCGGCGAGCGCGAGCGGGCCCTCCTCGCCGTCGAGCGCCGCTCCTGGCCAGGACCCGGCGCCAAGGAGCGGGCCGTCCGCGAGGGCCTCGGCCTCTCCCCGACCCGCTACTACCAGCTGCTCAACGCCCTCCTCGACGACCCGCGCGCCCTGGAGCACGACCCGGTGACGGTGAACCGGCTGCGCCGGGTGAGGGAAGAGCGGCAGCAGAGGCGGTAGGGGCGCCAGCGGCGGCAGGGGCGGTAGGGCGGCACTGGCGGCCGGGCGGTCAAGCCGGGGTGCCGGTGACTCCGGCCACGCTGACGCGGCGGCCCCGCGTCGGTAGGGTCGTGAACATGGTCAGCAGCCTTCCGCACCCGACCACACCCGCCGGCCGCGACGGTCTGGCCGCGCTCCTCGCGCGGCCCGCGCACGCCGTCGTCGCCCTCGACTTCGACGGCACCCTCGCCGAGATCGTGCCCGACCCCGAACAGGCCCGCGCCCACCCCGGCGCCGTGGCCGCCCTCGCCGCCCTCGCGCCCCAGGTCGCCTCCGTCGCCGTCGTGACCGGCCGCCCCGCCGGGGTCGCCGTCCGCTACGGCGGCTTCGCCGGAGTCCCCGGCCTCGAACACCTCGTCGTCCTCGGCCACTACGGCGCCGAACGCTGGGACGCCGTCAGCGGCACCGTCCTGGCCGCCGCCCCGCACCCGGGCGTGGCCTCCGTCCGCGCCGAACTCCCCGGCTTCCTCGACCGGGCCGGCGCCTGGCCGGGCGTCTGGATCGAGGAGAAGGGCCGGGCGGTCGCCGTCCACACCCGCCGCGCGCTCGACCCGGAGGGCGCCTTCGAGGCCCTCAAGGGCCCCCTCGGCGACCTCGCCACCCACCACGGCCTGGTCCTGGAGCCGGGCCGCATGGTCCTGGAGCTGCGGCCCCCGGGCATGGACAAGGGCGTGGCGCTCGAAGAGTACGTACGGGAGACGGGCGCCGGGTCCGTGCTCTACGGGGGCGACGACCTGGGCGACCTGCCCGCCTTCGCCGCCGTCGAGAAACTCCGCTCGGACGGCACCCCGGGCCTCCTGGTCCGCAGCGGCTCCACCGAGGTCCCGGAGCTCGCCGACCGCGCGGACCTGTCGGTGGCGGGCCCGCCGGGAGTGGTGGAGTTCCTGACGGCCCTGGCGAGGGCGGTACGGGCTTCCTGAGCCGCCCTCACTCACCGCGCGCGAGGAGGTCGACCAGCCCGGTCAGGTCCTCCTCGCCGCTGCCCAGGGCCAGACGGCGGCGCATCAGCTCGAAGTACGGGCTGAGCAGCTCCGGGCTCACGCCCTGCTCCTCGGCCGTGGTCACGAAGGTCGGCACGCCGGCCACCTGCATCGCCAGGTTGGAGACCACGTCCCGGGTGTAGTCGCCGCTCGCCAGCTTCCGGGCGGTCCCCGTGACGGACGGACCGGCCATCGCCGTGATCCAGTCCACGAGCAGCGGGGCGAAGGCGACGGGGTCGATGTCCTCCTTCCGGATCAGGGCGAAGGCGTGCGTGGCGCCCGCGACCATCCCGTACATCGCGCTGAGCAGGGCCACGTCGTGCAGGGCCGCGTGGCCCGCGTCCTCGCCGACGTACGTGGTGCCCGCGGGCACGGCGAGCGTCTCCCGGTGCTCCTCGAACAGCTCGGTGTCGCCGCTGTAGAAGACGTACCCGCCGGCCTCCGGGACGCCGATCATCGGCGGTACGGCCATGATCCCGCCGTCCAGGTAGCGGGCGCCGCGCCCCCGGGCCCACTCGGCACGGGCGCGGGCCTGGGCCGGGGTCGTGGTGGTGAGGTTGACGAGGTCCTTCCCCGCCAGGTCGGCGTCGGCGAGGGCCTCGCCGACCGAGGCGTCGTCCAGGAGGCAGACGACGACCAGGGTGCTCGCGGCGACCGCCTCTGGGGCGCCGCCGGCGGGTTTCGCCCCCTCGCCGACGAGTCCGGCCGCGCGGCCCGGGGTCCGGTTCCAGACGGTGAGCGGGTGACCGGCCGCGAGCCAGGTACGGGCCAGGGCGGTGCCCATCGCACCGAGGCCGAGCAGGGTGAGGGGGGTCTTCTCTTGGGTGTTCGCTGTCATGAGGACAAGGCTGGTCCAGGGCCCTGACCTGCTCAAGTACCCACTTGGGAGTGGGTGGTTACCCTGAGGTGAGCGAGCAGGTCAGGAGGGTGGGGAAGATGACGACGACGAACCGGCCGGCAACCGACGACGGGCACGTCTGCGGGATCGACGCCTCGATGGAGGTCATCGGCGGCAAGTGGAAGGTGCTCATCCTGTGGGCGCTCCACGAGCACCCGCGGCGCCGCTTCGGCGAGCTGCGGCGGCTGATTCCCGGCATCACCGAGAAGGTGCTCGCCTCCCACCTGCGGGAGATGGAGGCCGACGGCATCGTGGACCGCGTCTCGTACGACGAGGTCCCGCCCCGCGTCGAGTACGGCCTGACCAAGGACGGCACGCGCCTCAACGACGCCCTCGAACCGCTCGCGGCCTGGGGCCGCGAGCGGCGCGAGCGGGACGCCTCTTAAGGGGTGTTCAGCGGTGCCTCCGGCGGCGTCTCCGGGCGCTCCAGGGCCGCCAGCTGGTCCAGGAACCATTGCTGCGGCGGCAGGGCCGTCGCCGCCGCGGCGAGGCGTTTCGTGCGGTCGGCGCGTTCGGAGGCCGGCATCGACAGGGCCGTGTGCAGGGCCTCCGCGGTCTGCGAGACGTCGAAGGGGTTCACGCTGAGCGCGTCCTTGCCCAGCTCCCGGTGGGCGCCCGCGCCCGTCGACAGGACCAGGGCGCACCCCGCTTCGGAGACCACCGGTATCTCCTTCGCGACCAGGTTCATGCCGTCGCGCACCGGGTTCACCAGGGCCACGTCCGCGAGGCGGTAGGCGGCCAGGGAGCGGGTGAAGTCGTCCTCCACCGAGACCAGGACCGGCGTCCACTCCGGGGTGCCGAACTCGGTGTTGATCTCCTGCGCCAGGTCGGCCACGTCCGCTGTGTACCGGCGGTACGACTCCAGGTCCTGCCGCGAGGGGTACGCCGAGGCCAGGTGGACCACCCGGTCGCGCCACTCGGGGTGGACGGTCAGCAGCTCCCGGTAGGCGAGCAGGCCGCGCAGGATGTTCTTCGACAGCTCGGTGCGATCGACGCGGACGATGGTCTTCCGGTCGCCGACCTCCTCGCGGAGCCGGGCCAGCCGCTCGTCCACCTCGGGGCGGTGCGCGAGCGCCCGCAGCTCGTCGGCGTCCACGCCCAGCGGGTACGCCCGCACCCGGGTGCGGCCCTTCCCGAAGCCGTGGCGGCGGTACTCCACGCCGTGCCAGGGGTCGCCGCTCGGCCGGACGCCCCGGGCGGTGCCCGTCGCGTCGTCCCGCTGGGAGCAGCAGCTGATGAAGAAGCTCGCCCATCCCCAGGTGTGGAAGCCCAGCTCGTCCGCGCCGAGCATCCCCCACAGCAGTTCCTCGACGATGTCGTCCGGCATCATCCGCAGGTACTCGGGGGAGACCCACGGGGTGTGCGTGAAGTGCCCGATCCGCAGGTCGGGGCGGAGCTCCCGGAGCATCCAGGGGACGAGCGCCAGGTGGTAGTCCTGCACCAGGACCGCCGCGCCCTGGTCCGCCTCGGCGGCGAGGGCCTCGGCGAAGGCGCGGTTGTAGGCCCGGTACGACTCCCAGAGGCGCCGGAACTCCGCGTCGAAGACGGGCTCGCGCGGGATGTCGTACAGATGGTGGTGGAGGAACCAGAGCACCGAGTTCGCGATGCCGTTGTACGCGTCGGCGTACACGTCGGGGGCGATGTCCAGCATCCGCACGCCCGGCTCGCCGACCCCGCGCCGCACCGCCTCCCGGTCGCCCTCGCCGAGGGCCGCGCACACCCACAGGCTGTCCTGGGAGGAGATGGCGCTCAGGCCCGAGACCAGGCCGCCTCCGCCCCTGCGGGCGTCGAGCGAACCGTCCTCGCCGAGCACGTACGAGACGGGTCCCCGATTGGATGCCACGAGCACAGTAGCCATGGGGCGAACCTAGCCCGTCCCGTAAACGCTCAAACGTACGTATACGAGACGGGCCGATCCGGCCACGGAGGGTCAGCGCGGGGTCAGCGCGGGGTCAGCGGGGGATCAGAGGTGGATCGGAGGGGGCCGTGCGGGGTCAGCGAGGGTCAGTGATCGCGTCCCAGCGCGGGTCAGTGGTCGCGTCGGCCGCGCATGGCCGCCTTCGCCACCAGGCCCGTCGCCGCGAGGGCCACGCCGAGCGCGCCGAGCAGCCACAGCCGCTCACCGCTGCTGCCCGTCTCGGCCATCGAGCCGCCGTTGTCCCCGTGGGGCCCGGGGGCCGGGGGGACGGGCGTGGAGGTGCTCGCCGGGGCGGAGGTGGAGAGGGGCGTGGAGGGCGACGCGGAGGGGGAGCCCGACGGGGAGGCGGGGTCCGTGGGCTCCGTCGGCGTCGGGGAGCCCGTCGGCTCCGGCGGGTCGGTCGGGTCCACCGGCGGGGAGGTCGTCGGCGTCGGGGGCGGCGTCGGCTTCTCGATCACCGGGGTCACCGCGCAGGCCGGGTCCTCGCTGCCGTCGCCGCAGTTGGAGCGCGGGGTCTCCACCTCGACGCTGTTGCGGAGCTTCCCGTCGCCGGTCGCCGGGTCCTTGATCTTCACCGAGTACGTGACGGTCGCCGTCTTCCCGGCGGGGATGTTCCCCACGTACCCGATCCTCGGCTTCGTGTACGAGACCTCGCCCAGGTCCGTCTTCACGTCGCCGTTGTAGTCGGCGTCGTCGAGGTTCCCGGTCAGGTCGTCGGCGAACTTGGCGTTCGGGTAGTCGATCGTGCTGATGTTCTTCGCGGTGATCGTGTACGTGAGGGTGTCGCCCGGCTTCACCGTGCGCGGGCTCGCCGTCTTCGTGATCTCCAGGTCGGGCACCGGCACGGAGAAGGCAAGACCCGACGGCACGTACGTGTCGCCGCTCGTGGAGAAGGTCAGATCGGCCGAGGTCGCGCCCTGCGGGACGGCGCCCGCCGGGATGTCGAAGGCCTTGGCGTCGATGCTGAGGTTGTTGACGAGCTTCGGGGCGACGGCGCCGTCGTCCTCGCTGATGAAGAAGTTGTTGGTGTTGCCGGTGTGCGCTTCGGTGACGTTCTTGCCGTCGACGAGGAACTTGTCGCCCGGGGTGTTCCAGTCGCCCTCGTACGCGGTGACGCTCGCCCGTGCCGTGCCGGTGCTCCGGTAGAAGCCGTCGACGGTGATCGTGGTGGCGGGGGAGGTCGAGCGCTGGAGGACGTGGCCGCCGTAGACGTACACGTTCCGCCGCTCCGGGGCGCGGGCCGGGTCGGGGCCGGGGAACTTGTGGACGACGGTCAGGGACCAGCCGCCCACGCAGCCCTTGCCGTCCGGCGCCCAGATGTTGCCGACCGCCACCTGCGCGTCCGTCCCCGAGACGCCCGCGAAGGCGGCCGTCACGTCCGACTCGCCCGTGTAGTAGTGCGGGCCGTTCGTGTCGGGCGGGTCGGTGACCATGCTGTCGATCGAGACCGGGGTCGCGGGCCCCGCCCCGACCTTGATCACCGGAGCGGTCGTCGCCGGGTCCCCGGGCGAGGCCTCGACGTCGGCGCCGGAGATGTCGCAGCGCCGGAGCCGGGCCCCGCTCGGTCCCTTGTACGTGCCGTCGTTGCCGCCCCAGAACAGCCGGGCGTACGCGACCTCGGCACCCGCCGGGATCCTGACGTGGCCGGTGCTGGAGCCGTACTCGGGCGCCGCGGTGCCCGCCGCCGTGCCGGCCGTGTCGATCTTCCGCATCACGAAGGTGTTGTTGTTGTCGGAGCCCTGCCCGCTCGCCGCGACCGTGCAGCGCGTGGCCAGGTCCGCGGGGGCCGTCGGGCAGCCCATGACCGTGTTGCCGAGGGTCGTGAAGTCGCCGTAGACCGACTCGTCGTACCGCTTGCCGAAGGGCTCGACGACGTCCGCCGCGGCCGGCCCCGCCGTCGAGAGCGCGAGCGTGGCCCCGACGAGGCCGACGACCGCCGCCACACTGCCCAGGTGCTGTTGTCTGAAGCGCATAAAAGGGCAATGTAGGCAAAGCGGATCATCTGGTGGCGTTACGCCACGCGGCGGCGCGTGTACTCCGCGATGTCGAGCATCGGCGGCCGCTCCTCCGTGTCCACCGCGTAGGTCCGGGGACTGAACCCCTCCTCGCCCCGCTCGAACTGGGTCAGCCGCGGCCGCACCAGGTGCCCGCGCGAGAGCCGCAGCTGCGCCGTCCGGTAGATCGCCGCGGCCATCCGGCCCAGCGCCCGCTCGTCCTGGTGCCGGTGCTTGCGCACGCCCACGTCCACCTGGGCGAGCGCGTCCAGGCCCACCGTGTGCAGCGCGTCGACGAGCAGCCCCAGCTCCACTCCGTAACCGACCGGGAAGGGCAGCCGCTCCAGGAGCGAGCGCCGCGCCGCGTACTCGCCGCCCAGCGGCTGGACGAAGCCGGCCAGCTGCGGCCAGTGGAGGTTGAGCAGCGGCCGCGCCACCAGCTCCGTCACCCGACCGCCCTGACCGGGAGTGTCTCCGAACGGGCGGTCGTACATCGCCTTGACGAAGTCGACGTCCGGGTCGGTGAGCAGGGGGCCCACGATCCCCGTCACGAAGTCCGCGGAGAAGTCCCGCAGGTCCGCGTCGACGAAGCACACGACATCCCCGCTCGTCACCATGAGTGACCGCCACAGGACCTCGCCCTTGCCGGGGACGGCCGGTATCCGGGGGAGGATCGCGTCCCGCGCGACCACCCGCGCCCCGGCCGCCGCGGCCACCTCCGCCGTACGGTCCGTCGAGCCCGAGTCGAGGACCACCAGCTCGTCGACGAGCGGCACCGCCTCCGACATCAGCTCGCGGCGGATCACGGCGACGATGTCACCGACCGTCGCCTCCTCGTTCAGCGCCGGCAGCACGACGCTGACCTTCGTGTTCCGCTTGGCGGCGAGGATCCGCTCCATCGGCCGGTCAGCCACGGACCAGGACCGCCGGGCCAGCCAGCGCTCCACCTCTTCCAGCACGTGATCTCCATCTCGCGGTACGGACGGCCCGTCCAGGCTCCCGGGCCTTCGGTTACAGTCTTGAACAACGCGGATGCCCGATGCACGTCGGGGTGCCGCCCGCGTCGGAGCGCAGGAACGAAGTTCACCGCGCTTCACAATCGAATACCGCTCATCCAGAGGGGCAGAGGGAAACGGCCCGTTGAAGCCCCGGCAACCCTCCAGTCGGTTACTCGTCCTCCAGCGAGGTCCCCGACTCGGGAAGGTGCCAAATCCGTCTCATGACGAAAAGTTCGTCATGGGAAAGATGAGGAGAAAGGGCCTCGCCTCCATGGCTGTACAGACGGTTACCCCCGCCACTTCGGTAGACCTCGGTCCCGCGTCCGGGCTTTCCTGTCGCGAATGCGGTGAAGTGTTCGCACTCGGCCCGATCTTCGCCTGCGAACTCTGTTTCGGACCGCTCGAAGTCGCGTACGACCTCCCCACCGGTGACCCCGAGGCACTGCGCAAGCAGATCGAGGCCGGCCCCGCCAACATCTGGCGCTACGCCCCCCTGCTGCCCGTCCCCGCCGACGTCGCCGAGAAGCCGAACCTGAACCCGGGCTGGACCAAGCTCGTCCAGGCCGACAACCTCGCCCGCGAGATCGGTGTCGCCCCCGGCAAGCTCTTCGTCAAGGACGACTCGGGCAACCCGACCCACTCCTTCAAGGACCGGGTCGTCGCGCAGGCCATCGAGGCCGCCCGCGCCTTCGGCTTCACCACGCTCTCCTGCTCCTCCACCGGCAACCTGGCCGGCGCCGTCGGCGCCGCGGCCGCCCGCGCCGGCTTCCGCTCCTGCGTCTTCATCCCGCACGACCTGGAGCAGGGCAAGGTCGTCATGGCCGGCGTCTACGGCGGTGAACTCGTCGCCATCGAGGGCAACTACGACGACGTCAACCGCTTCTGCTCCGAGCTCATCGGCGACCCGCTCGGCGAGGGCTGGGGCTTCGTCAACGTCAACCTCCGCCCGTACTACGGCGAGGGCTCCAAGACGCTGGCGTACGAGATCTGCGAGCAGCTCGGCTGGGTCATCCCCGACCAGCTCGTCATCCCGATCGCGTCCGGCTCGCAGCTCACCAAGATCGACAAGGGTCTGCAGGAGCTCATCAAGCTCGGCCTCGTCGAGGACAAGCCGTACAAGATCTTCGGCGCGCAGGCCGAGGGCTGCTCCCCGGTCTCCGTCGCCTTCAAGGCCGGCCACGACGTCGTCCGCCCGCAGAAGCCGAACACGATCGCCAAGTCGCTCGCGATCGGCAACCCGGCCGACGGCCCGTACGTCCTCGACATCGCCCGCCGCACCGGCGGCGCCGTGGAGGACGTGAACGACGAGCAGGTCGTGGACGCGATCAAGCTGCTCGCCCAGACCGAGGGCATCTTCGCCGAGACCGCGGGCGGCGTGACCGTCGGCGTCACGAAGAAGCTCGTCGAGGCCGGTCTGATCGACCCGGAGCTCACCACCGTCGTGCTGAACACCGGCGACGGCCTCAAGACCCTGGACGCCGTGGCCGAGGGCTCGCAGGCGACCGCCACCATCCGCCCGAGCCTGGACGCGTTCCGCGCCGCGGGCCTGGCCCTCTGAGAGGTACGAAGACATGGCCGTGAACGTCCGCATCCCCACCATCCTCCGCACCTACACGGGCGGCCAGTCCGAGGTCCAGGCCGAGGGCGCGACCCTCGCCGAGGTCATCGCGGACCTGGAGAAGAACCACACGGGCATCGCCGCCCGCGTCCTGGACGACCAGGGCAAGCTGCGCCGCTTCGTCAACGTCTACGTGAACGACGACGACGTGCGCTTCGAGCAGGGCCTGGAGACGGCCACCCCGGCCGGCGCGGGCGTCTCGATCATCCCGGCCGTCGCCGGAGGCTGACCGTCGGGCACAGTGCCGGAGGCCGCTGACGCCTCGGCGGCCTCTCGGCTGCCGCATCGCTTGTCCCGTCTTTCTTGAATTGCCCCTTCCGCTCCATAAAGCGGAGGGGGCAATTCTGCATGGTTGAACGGGGTAGAGTTGGGGAAGTCCCCTCCGCTGCTCATGCCGGACGCATATGAGAATGCGTCCTTGCGCGTCAGGAAGCAGCCAAAGTGCGTGTGCGTTGTGTACGTTCTGCGCGTTTTGCCGGGCCCGACTTGCCCCGGAACTCCGGGGATTCTCCCTAATTCCCCTTTCCGCCGTGCCCAGAATTCTCGCTCGAATGACCTGTTGCAGAGGGCAGTTGGGCAGATACATTCAGCGGCGGTCGACGCGTTCCGGCGCAGGGTCTGACCCCGGGTCCGCGAAGTGCGGTTCCCGCGCAAGGGCCAGTAATAGGGGAGTTAGGCATGGCTCAGGGCACCGTCAAGTGGTTCAACGCGGAGAAGGGCTACGGCTTCATCGCGGTCGACGGTGGTGCGGATGTTTTCGTCCACTACAGCGCGATCCAGATGGATGGCTACCGCAGCCTCGAAGAGGGGCAGCGGGTCGAGTTCGAGATTTCGCAGGGCCAGAAGGGTCCGCAGGCGGACATGGTCAAGCTCGCCGTCTGAGCGCGGCGCGATCGGCCACCGACGCAACGCCGTCGAGGGGCCCGCATCCCTGAGGGGACGCGGGCCCCTCGCGCGTTCCCGAAGGTGCGTCAGGTCCGTGACGGGCCCGTGCCGGGGCTGCGTCAGGCCCGTGCCGGGGCCGCGTCAGGCCCGTGCCGGGGCTGCCCGAAACACGAGAGTCGCTTGCACTCTCCTAGGGCGAGTGCTAATCATTGGCGTTAGCACTCGGAAGGTGAGAGTGCTACGAGGATCGGGCAGACGAGGCCGCCGGCCGGGTGGGGCAAGGAACCACACGGAACAAGCGGAGGCCGTCCGTCGCGGGCGTCGGCGCGGTCCTGGAGCGTTATCCACCCCATGTCCGGGAGGACCACTTCACATGGCCAAGATCATCGCGTTCGACGAGGAGGCCCGGCGCGGTCTCGAGCGCGGCATGAACCAGCTCGCTGACGCCGTCAAGGTCACCCTCGGCCCCAAGGGCCGCAACGTCGTCCTCGAGAAGAAGTGGGGCGCCCCCACGATCACCAACGATGGTGTCTCCATCGCCAAGGAGATCGAGCTCGAGGACCCGTACGAGAAGATCGGCGCCGAGCTGGTCAAGGAAGTCGCCAAGAAGACGGACGACGTCGCCGGCGACGGTACGACCACCGCCACCGTTCTCGCCCAGGCGCTCGTCCGCGAGGGCCTCCGCAACGTCGCCGCCGGTGCCAACCCCATGGCCCTCAAGCGCGGCATCGAGAAGGCCGTCGAGGCCGTCTCCGGCGCTCTCCTCGAGCAGGCGAAGGATGTCGAGACCAAGGAGCAGATCGCTTCCACGGCCTCCATCTCCGCCGCCGACACCCAGATCGGCGAGCTCATCGCCGAGGCGATGGACAAGGTCGGCAAGGAAGGCGTCATCACCGTCGAGGAGTCCCAGACCTTCGGTCTGGAGCTGGAGCTCACCGAGGGTATGCGCTTCGACAAGGGCTACATCTCGGCGTACTTCGCCACCGACATGGAGCGCATGGAGGCGTCGCTCGACGACCCCTACCTCCTGATCGTCAACTCCAAGATCTCCTCCGTGAAGGACCTGCTCCCGCTCCTGGAGAAGGTCATGCAGTCGGGCAAGCCCCTGCTGATCATCGCCGAGGACGTCGAGGGCGAGGCCCTGTCGACCCTGGTCGTCAACAAGATCCGCGGCACCTTCAAGTCCGTCGCGGTGAAGGCCCCGGGCTTCGGCGACCGTCGCAAGGCCATGCTGAACGACATCGCCATCCTCACCGGCGGCACGGTCATCTCCGAGGAGGTCGGCCTCAAGCTGGAGAACGCGGGCCTCGACCTGCTGGGCCGCGCCCGCAAGGTCGTCATCACCAAGGACGAGACCACCATCGTCGACGGTGCCGGTGACAGCGAGCAGGTCGCCGGTCGCGTGAACCAGATCCGCGCCGAGATCGAGAACAGCGACTCGGACTACGACCGCGAGAAGCTCCAGGAGCGCCTCGCGAAGCTGGCCGGCGGCGTGGCCGTCATCAAGGCCGGCGCCGCGACCGAGGTCGAGCTCAAGGAGCGCAAGCACCGCATCGAGGACGCCGTTCGCAACGCGAAGGCGGCCGTCGAGGAGGGCATCGTCGCCGGCGGCGGCGTCGCCCTGGTGCAGGCCGACGGCGTCTTCGACAAGCTCGAGCTCGAGGGTGACGAGGCCACCGGTGCCGACATCGTCCGCAAGGCGCTCGACGCTCCGCTGAAGCAGATCGCCGTCAACGCCGGCCTTGAGGGCGGCGTCGTGTCGGAGAAGGTCCGCAACCTGCCCGTCGGCCACGGCCTGAACGCCGCGACCAACGAGTACGTCGACCTCATCGCCGAGGGCATCATCGACCCGGCGAAGGTCACGCGCTCCGCGCTGCAGAACGCCGCGTCGATCGCCGCGCTGTTCCTCACCACCGAGGCCGTCATCGCCGACAAGCCGGAGAAGGCGTCCGCGCCGGCCGGCGGCGGCATGCCGGGCGGTGACATGGACTTCTGATCCTCCGGGATCGGTGGTTCATCGCTGAACGCGCGAGCTGAACGCGCGAGCTGAACGCGACCGAGGGCGGCACTCCCCATCTGGGGGGTGCCGCCCTCGGGCGTTGTCAGGAGATCGTCAGCGCACGTCGACGTAGTCGCCGCCGGCCGACGCCGGGGAGTGGAAGTGCGTGCCGTCGCCGTAGTGGCGGATGCGCCAGGTGCCGTCCCCGGTGGCCTTCGCCTTCAGGGAGACCTTGCCGCTCGCGTTCGACCGGCCCGTCGCCATCTGCTTCCAGGTCGTGCTGCCGCGCGGCTGGAACTGCAGGACGACCGGAGCGTTCCCGTACGCGCGCCAGGCCCAGTTCGCGTAGTGCTGGAGCCCGCCGGTGACCGTCACGTACCCGCCCTTGGCGACCGGCTCGGGGCCGGCGTTCAGGGAGACGATCCGGGTGTCGAGGCGGGTGAGCCGGAACGTCGGAGTGACGGACTCGGCGAACTGGTCGGTGGTGAGGTGCCGGACGCGGAAGTAGCCGCCCTTGCTCGCCGCCGAGAGCGTGAAGTCGTTGTAGTAGGCCGAGTTGACGCTCGCCCAGGCGATCGCCTTCCAGTCGCGGCCGACGAGCTGCTCCAGCCGGACGAACTGGGACGTCTCGAAGTTCGGTTCCGCCACGTACCGGGCGCGGAAGGTGCCGGAGACCGTGACCCGGCCGTCGGCGGAGAGGCGGACGGAGGTGAGGTCGGTGCGGGAGTCCAGGGGGATGGCCAGCGCGCCGTGAAGATCCGGGAAGCTCACGTACCGGTCGGGGGATTCGACGAACCAGTGGCCCGACTCCTTGCCCGCGATGGCGACGAGCCGGGCGGTGAACCGGCCGTCCGTGCCGGTCCGGACGACGGTGCTCGGGCCCGTTCCGTAGGTGGGGCCGCCGAGCCTCACGCGGACCTGGTGGCCGGCGACCGGCGCGCCCGCCGCCGCCGGGTCGGTCACCCGGCCGCTGATGGTGACGGTCTGCCCGTCGAGCGCCCGCTTCTTGTCGGCGGTGGCGGTGACGGCCACCTTGCGTGACACGTAATCGGAGACGCTGAGGTAATCCGTCACGGTGCCGTGGATCTCGGGGGTGTCGGCGGTGACCGTCGTCCGGAAGTGGATGACCGAGGTGCCGAGGTCCTCGCTGGAGATCGGGAACGGCGGCGACGTGAACCGGCCGGCCGCGTCGGTGACCGCCTGTTGCGGCGCGCTCCACGTCCCGTCCGGGCTCGGGCTGGTCCGCTCGATGGTGACCGGCCTGTCGGCCAGCGTGACCCGGTCCCCGGAGCCGGGCTGGATGCCGACGACGGTGCCCGAGGGGCGGGCATTGCGGTCGGTGTACGTGGGCTTGGTGGGGACGAGGGTGATCTCGGGGCGGAGCCGGAAGTCGAGCTGTCCGGCGTCGGTGCGGGTCACCTTGTTGCCGAGGGAGTCGGTGGCGGTGACGTCGATGGCGTACGTCCCGAGGGCCGGGATGCGCCCGCCGTCCTCGACGAGCTTCAACTTGGCGGCGTCCGCGAGCCGGAAGAGGTTGGCGGCGCTCGGGTCCCAGGGGTCGGGGACCACAGGGAGCGTCGGTATGTCGACGAGGACCGTGGAGCCCTGCCGGACCGTGGCCGAGACCTTGGTGATCTTGGCGTTCGGGGCGTCGGTCCAGGCGGTCACCTGGAAGATGCCGCGCTGGGCGTCGTCGGTGAGGGCCCGGCCGATGCCGACGAGCGTGGCGGCGTGGGCGGGCGCGGCCGCGACCGTCAGGGTCCCGGCGGCGAGCGCCGCGGCGGCCAGGCCCGCCGTCAGGGAGCGCCTGTAGGAGGAGAGGTCAGCGCGCATCGATGTACTTCGCATTCGTCTCGCTGTAGAAGTAGCTGCCCGTGGTGTTGAGGTACAGCGCCCAGGAGCCGTCGCCGTACGCGGTGGCGCGGTAGCTGAACCGGCCGTTGGCGTCGGTGGTGATGCCCTGGTTGACCCAGTACCACTGGCTCTCGCCCTTGGGCTTGTAGACCAGGGTCACCTTGGTGCCGGGGAGCGGCTTCCAGAGGCCGCCGACCTTGCGCTGGACGGTGCCGGAGACCGTCATCTTCCCGTTCACCGTGGGCTGCGTGGGGCTGACGCTGAAGGCGGAGAAGCGGGTGGGCGTGCGGGCCCGCTTCAGGGACGTACTGCCCTTGGCGACCAGCTCGTTCGTCTCCGGGTGGTAGATCCGGTAGAGGGCGCTGTCGTAGCCCTGGGTGGTGAAGGTGTAGGAGCAGCCGCTGTCGGTCATGCCGGAGCGCAGGACGCGCCAGGTGGATCCGGCGTCGAAGGAGACCTGGAGCTGCACGGGCTGCCCGTTGCGGCAGTAGGCCGACCCGAACCCGCCCCTGGCGGTGAGCGTCCCGTACTCGTCCAGGGTGATCGTGTGCGGGGAGTACGAGAACTGCTGCGGTACGGCGATGTCGCTCTTGGCGTACGGGCGGGAGTCGTCGAGGTACGGCGAGGGCCGCAGCGAGGTGTACACGAAGTCGGTGCTGTACTGGGCCCGCGCGTTGAAGGAGAAGGTGCCGGTCGCGGAGGAGGTGGCGCCGCCGAGGACGTTCGTCGGGGCGGCACCGTAGGACGGTGCCCCGGTCGAGACGACGGGGGCGCCGGCGAAGGGCTTCCAGCCGGTCGGCGTGTACCGCTCCACGTGTCCGGAGACCCGCACGTCCGTACCGGCGCGCACGCGGTACTTGTTCACGTCGGCGCTGATCCGGTAGAGGAGGGTGTCGACGCCCAGGGACGGGACGTAGGCCCCGTCGTTCGGGTCGTTGACGGTGCCGGTGGTGACCACGGTCGCGGTGCCGGACACCCAGCCGTTCGGGGTCATCGTCAGGGAGAAGCTGCCGTCCGCGCCGGTCGTGGCGGTGGAGTTGACGACCCTGGTGGTGCCGTCGAGGGAGTTGAGGGTGATCGCCACCTTGGTGCCGCCGGGCGCGGCCGTGCGGGCGCCGGTGGCGGGGTTCCAGAGGGTCGTCTTCCCGGAAAGGACGGCCTGGCGCTGGTCGTAGCTGGTGGTGCTGCGGTCCCAGGACACGTCGGTGACGCCGATGTGCGGCCGGTAGCTGTAGGTGCCGCCGGTCGACTGCTGGGTGGTCTGGCCGGGCAGCCGGTAATCGACGCGTACCGGGTAGTCCTGGAACGCGGTGTCCTGCGGGAGCGCGAAGGGCGCGTCGGTCTCCCAGTCGATGTTGTCCGTGGTGAGCGCCTCCGTGGAGGCGAGGACAGTGGCGCCAGGGGCGGTGGATGCCAGGACGCTGACCTTGATCCAGAGCGCGTTGGCGGGCAGTTTCAGGCGGTAGCGCCCGTCGTCCAGCGTCGTGCCGGTCAGGCCCGTCGAATCCGCGTGCGCGGCCGGGGCGTGGATGACGGCGGGCACGATGACACCCGCCGAGAGAGCGAAGACGGCTGCGGCACGCACAAGGGCGTGCGGAAGCCTGCGCGGTGAGCGCGGCAAAGGGACCCCCCACAGGTCTGAGAAGGCGGCGTCGCACGTGATCGGGACGGGCCGCGTGGCAGAACTTTAGCGCTCACCTGTTGAACGTGTTCACTCTGTTTACGGGAGTGGCTGTGGGGGAGCACCGGGGCGATCCTGGAAGGGATACCGCAGAAGGGACATCGTGGAAGGGCCGAGCCCATGGTCACCCTGCTGACGACACCCGCCGACCGCGAACTGGTCATCACGCGGACCTTCGACGCTCCGCCGGGCCGGCTCTGGGAGGCGTGGACGCGCCCCGAGCACGTGCGCGGGTGGTACGGCGTCTCCGGACTGACCACGACGGTCGTCGACATCGACCTGCGGGTGGGTGGCGCCTGGCGCTGGGGCCAGACCGCCCCGGACGGCCAGGAGATCGTCTTCTCCGGCACGTACGAGGAGGTCGTCCCGGCCGAGCGGCTCGACTACACGGAGTTCTTCGAGCAGATGCCGGACGCCGGCCCGGTCCGCGTCACCCTCACGTTCGACGCGACCCCGGACGGCGGCACGGCCCTGACCAGCACCTCGCTCTGGCCGTCGAACGAGATCAGGGACCAGGCGCTGGCGGCGGGCATGGAGGCGGGGGTCAGGGAGCAGTACGACCGCCTGGCGGAGCACGTACGGACGATGTGAGGGCCCGCCTCTGCCTCTGCCCCTGCCCCCGCCCCCGTCCCGTCAGCGGTGACGGAAGAGGGCCGTCCAGAGGAAGGACTCGCCGAAGTGCGGGGAGGTGGGGGCTTCGTCGCGCATGCGGCGGACGTCGATCTCCGTCAGGTCGGCGAAGAGCGTGCGCAGTTCGGTGTCGGTGTAGGCGAGGCCGCCGTCCAGCTTCCCCTGCCGGTAGAAGTCGGCGTCCGGCAGCTCGGAACCCATGCCGCCCTCCCCGGCGGCGAACGCGGTGAGCGCGAAGTGCCCGCCGGGCGCGAGGACGCGGTCGAGGAGCGCGAGGTAGCTGACGCGGCGGTGCGGGGGCAGGTGGTGGAAGCAGCCGGAGTCGTAGACGAGGTCGTACGGGCCGTCCAAGGCTGCGGTGAAGGCGTCGCCACACACGAACCGCACGCCCTTCGCGCCGGCCTCGCGGGCTCGTTCCTCCGCCCAGGCGATGGCGGTGGCGGAGAGGTCGACGGCGTCCACCGCGTACCCGAGCGACGCGAGGTACAGGCTGTTCCGCCCGGGCCCGCACCCGAGGTCGAGCACGCGCCCGCCGGCCGGGAGCAGGCCCTGCTCGACGTACGAGACGAGGTTCTCGTCCGGCTTCGGCACGAAGAACGGCACCGGCTTGTCGCGATCGGCGTAGAAGCCGTCCCACCAGTCGGCCCCGCCCTCCGTCCACCGGTCGGCACCGGGCGCGAAGAGTCCGTCGAGCAGACGCAGGACGTCCTCGACGGTGCGGATGTCACGGTTGTTCAGGTCCATGTGGATCCCCCTCCGAGTCGATCTCCAGGATAGGGGCCGGAGGGGTATAAGCCCAGGTCAGCGGTGGTGTGCGGATCCGCTGGAGGGTTGCTCCGTGACCCTGGGGGCCCCGTCGTGACCCTGCGGGGCGGGCCGGCCCCGCAGGGCCTCCTCGGGCCCTCCCCAGCCCCGGGAAGAGGCCTTCCAGGGCATCGCCCGGACCGGTTTCCGTACGGGATTCCCGCGCGACTCGGCGTCACGGGCCGAGCCGGACCGACCGGGTTGAACGGGTTCGAAAACGCGTTTCCGTCGCCACTCGCCTCTGCTAGTGTCGGCCTGCTCGCGCGGGGAACGAGAGGCGAGATCATGAGACCCCTTCCCCGCGTCGTATGCCCTGGGGAGGGACTTCTACGTGATCAATCCGTTGGATCGACGGCCGCGCCGCCGTGCGCTCGGCCGCATCGCGCTTACCGTCGGCCTCGCGGTGACGGCCGGTGCCGGCACCACCGTGGGGGCGGTGGCCGAGACGCCCGGCAAGACCGGCGAGGCCGTCGTCGTCAGTCCGGGCGCGCGCTTCGTGCCCCGCGCCACCATCGTCCTGAACGCCGGTGAGACCGGCTTCCTGACCGCACAGGAGGGCGACGACCGGCTGCGCTGGATCGACTACGCGACGGGTCGGTCCACCGTCCTCGACCACCGTCTGCCGAAGTCGCTCTCGTACGACGTCGACGAGTACCGCTTCACCGAGTACCCGGCGGACTTCGGACACGGCTCCGACACCGTGGCCGTCCACTCGGAGACCCCGGCCCCGCACGTGACGCTCCAGCAGCGGGCCGGCGGCGGCGCGACGATCGAGGTCCCGATCCCGGAGGGCCAGACGTACGTCGCGACGTACGGCGACACCGTCGTCACCCGGACCGGCACCGAGAGTGCCGTCACCAGCCTGCACCTCCTCCACCCGGAGGCCGGCGGGGTCAGGGAGCAGAAGCTGGAGGGCCTGCCCGAGGGCTGGAACCTCTCCATCAGCGAGGGCGACGCACGGTCCGTCGCGGTCCGTGGCATCAAGTGGGAGAACAGCATGATGTCCCAGGGGTGGTGGGTCGTCGATCTCGCGAGCGGGAGCGTGAAGGCCCTGTCCACCCAGGGCGAGAGCGTCTCCTTCGACAAGGACACCGTCTTCCACCTCGGCGCCCCGTCCGGCAGTGAGGCCCAGGTGTACCGCCGCGACGACCTGGACGCGGCCCCGACCACCCTCGACCTGCGGGACGTCGCCTCCTACGACGACGTCGTCCGGCCTCTCGGCGACGCCTTCGTCACCGTGACCCCGCCCAGCCCCGGCAACGACGGCGGGTACCGGGGCAACCATCTCGTCCTGCGCGATGCCGCGGGGAGCTGGAACTCCCTCCTGGCCGTGGCCTCCCCCTCGGTGCGTCGCACGCCCGACGGGTCGCTCCTGGTGGCCGGCGCGGAGCAGAACACCACCTACGGCGCGCTCGACTGGGGGTACTACCTCTTCAGCGAGGCCGCCGACGGCACCGTCACCCGCAAGCGCCTCGCGGACATCGAGGACATGGAGGCCAAGCCCGCCGGGATCTCCCTCGGCAGCGGCATCCTCACCACGGCCGACGACTCGAACCTCTACAACCCCGGCACCTACATCGGTGGGTACCGGAGCACCTGGCTGAAGACCTCGGGACGGCCCGAGGAGCTGCGCTCGACCGTCGACGGCCTGACGTCGGGCCGGGACGACGACTGCAGTCCCACATGGCTCGTCTACTGCGTCTCCATGTTCGCGAGCGGTGACGGACACCACGGGCGCAAGGCGGGCACCGAGCAGGACATGACCGTGCTCCACCGGAACGGCTCCGCCACCTGGGGCCCGAGGCTGACGACCGGGCTCAGCAGCCCCCAGCTCGTCGACCTGTCCGGCCGTTTCGGTGTCGTGAACCAGGCCTCGGGAGGGGCCCAGGCGATCGTCGAGTTCCGCGGTACCGACTCCGGTGCCGTGCTCCAGAAGCGGGAGCCGGTCGCGTCGGCCCTCTGGGGCAACACGCTGTGGAGCGCCACGAAGGACTCGAACACCGTCACGTCCAAGACTCTTCCGGCGGGAACGGCGGGAGCGTCGTTCACGACGACCAACCGCTGTGAGCCCACCGACCTTCAGGCCGTGGGCCGCTGGGTGTACTGGAAGTGCCAGGACGATTCGTGGGACGTCCGCGGCGGCGGCCTGTACGACCGGTCCACCAAGCGCTTCATGAGCCTCGGTTCGGACGACGTGCTCCTCGGTGACGACTACCTCGTCTCCCGCTCGGCCGGCGCCGGCCTCACCCTGGTCGACCTGCACAACGGGATCCCCGGCAGCGGGAAGATCACCGACCTGCCGCAGCGCGTGGTGGCGACCCCCGCCCAGCTCGGTGCGAACACCACCCGCCGCGCGGGCTGGACGGTCGACCGCTTCGGCGGGCACGTCGCCTTCACCGGTGACGACCGCCTGGTGCGCGTCGTCCCGTCCGGTGTCCCGGCCTCCCGGATCGCGGCCATCGACACGGACGCGACGGCGTCCGTCAACCTCAAGTCCGGCACCTGGAAGCCGCGTTGGTGGCTGTCCAAGCCCGCCGCTTCCTGGTCCCTGGCGCTCAGGCACAAGGCGACCGGCAAGATCGTCCGCACCCTGACGGGCGGCGAGGCCCGCGGTCTGGTCGCTTCCACGTGGGACGGCAAGGACGCGACGGGCCGGACCGTCGCGAACGGGGCGTACTCCTGGACCCTGACGGCCAAGGCCGCCGACGGCCAGGGCGCCGACCTCGTCCAGTCCGGGAACCTCTCCGTGACCGGCGGTGCCGCCGTGTGGCGGGACCTCGCCGGGGACGACGGGTTCGGTGACCTGCTGGTGATGGACACGACCGGGCTCGTGTCGATGTACCGGGGGACCGGGACGGGCGCGGTCTCGGCGCGGATCGCCGGTACGGGGACGAAGTTCGCGACGTCGTCGCTGTTCGTGCCGACGGGCGACCTGAACGGCGACCGGTGCGCGGACGCGTACGTCCGCGTGGGCGACCAGCTGCGGGCGTACCGGCCGGGCTGCGGGAAGGTGCTCTCCGCCTCCTCGCCGTACACGGTCGTCGGTTCGGGCTGGGGCCAGTACGACGTGCTGACCTCGCCGGGTGACGTGAACGGTGACGGGTACGCGGACCTGGTCGCACGTCAGGCCTCGACCGGTGACGTGTACTTCTACGGCGGGACGGTCGACCACCGGGTCAAGGCCCGCGTCCGGATCGGCACCAACTGGAAGCTGTACAAGAAGATCGTCGGTGCGGGGGACCTCAACGGCGACGGGCGGGGTGACCTGCTCGGTGTCGACGCCGCCGGTGTGCTGTGGCGGTACTACGGCACGGCGACCGGCGGGGTCACCGCTCGGGTGAAGGTCGGTGGCGGCTGGGGCGGTTACTCCTCGCTCGTCGGCGTCGGCGACCTGTCCGGCGACGGCCGCGCGGATCTCGTCGCCCGTGACACGGCGGGCCGGCTGTACGCGTACAAGGGGACCGGCAACGGGCTCTACGGCACGCGCGCGGTCATCGGCTCCAGCGGATGGAACGGGTTCAAGGGTCTGTACTGACCTTGGCGCAGTCGCACCGCGAAGGGCCCGGCCGTCATGGCCGGGCCCTTCTCGCGTGCGGGGCTCAGGGGGCCAGGAGGGTCGGGTCCTGGTTCGCTCGGTGGAGGGAGGCGGTGACGAAGCCGTTCGCCTTCAGTTCCTCCACGGTGTCGCGGAGGAAGGCGACGGTCTCGGGGCGGCGGTCGACGGTCGTTCCGACGGCCTGGCGGATCTCCATGAAGCGGCCTTCGACCAGTCGCACGTCGTCCTCGTGCGCGGCGGCGTACGCGGTCATCGGCTGCCGGATGCCCGCGCCCGCCTCCAGGCCCTCGGCGCGGAACACGTCGACGCCCTCCTCGCCCCGGACGACGGTCGCGTGGGTGAGGGAACGAGTGAGGAACAGGTCGTACGCCGACCCCTGCTTGACGCCGATCCGGACGCCGGGGGCGTCCACCTCCTCGACGGTCGTGAGGGCCGACCCGCGCGGCACGGCGTACACGCCCTCGATGACGACGTACGGGGAGGTGAACGCGACCTCCTTCTCGCGCGCCGGGTCCACGGCCAGGAAGCAGAGGTCGGCCCGGCCTTCCGCCATCGCCTCGAACGACTTCCGCGCCGCGTCGAAGCAGAGCAGCTCGACGGGGAGCGCCAGGCGCGCGCCGATCTCGCGCGCCAGGTCCACCGTGATGCCCGAGGGCGCGTCGGGGGTGCCCTGCGCGAGGACCGGGTTCCCCAGGTTGATCGAGGCGCGGAGGACGCCGGTGGGGGCCAGGTCGGCGGCGATGGTGGACGGGTGGGCGGGGTTCGGCGGTGTGGTCGTCATGGGGTCACCCTGCCTCAGGTGTGCGGTGGAGGGCGTTCAGGAGGGTCAGGTCCTCGGGGGTGAGGTGGAGGGCGCCGGCCTCGATGTTGGCCGTGAGGTGGGCGGGGTCGCCGGTGCCGGGGATGGCGAGCAGGTGGGGGCCCTGGTGGAGGGTCCAGGCGATGCGGACCTGGGCGGCGCTCGCGCCGTGGGCCTCGGCGACGGCGAGGACCTCGGGGCTCTCGGGGGAGGTCGCTCCGGTCTGGCGGCCCGCGCCGGCGATCGCGTAGAAGGGGACGAAGGCGATGCCCTGTTCGCCGCAGCGCCGGACGAAGTCCTCGTACTCGGGGCGGACCCCGATCCCGTACATGTTCTGCACGCAGACGACGGGCGCGATGGCCTGCGCCTCGGCGAGGTGGGCGGGGGTGATGTTGGAGAGGCCGAGGTGGCGGATGAGGCCCGCCTCGCGGAGTTCGGCGAGGGCGCCGAAGCGTTCGGCGATCGAATCGGTGCCGAGGACACGGAGGTTGACGACGTCGAGGTGGTCGCGGCCGAGCTGGCGCAGGTTCTCCTCGACCTGCGCGCGCAGCGCGGCGGGGGTGCGGGCGTGCTCGCTCCAGGCGCCGGAGGTGTCGCGACCGGGGCCGACCTTGGTGGCGATGACGAGGTCGTCGGGGTACGGGCCGCCGAGGGCGCTGTTGATCAGCTCGTTCGCGGAGCGGAGCGGCGAGAAGTAGAAGGCCGCCGTGTCGATGTGGTTCACACCGAGCTCGACGGCCCTGCGCAGGACGGCGATCGCCTCCGCGCGGTCCCTCGGTACGGCGTTCTCGACGAGGGCCTCGCCGCGCTGGGGCAGCCGCATCGCGCCGAACCCGACCCGGTTGACGGCGAGGTCGCCGCCGAGGAGCCAGGTGCCGGCGGCGGAGGCGTGGGGTGTCGTGGCCGTACTGGTGGTGGTCATGGCGGGGATGATCTCCCGGCTGCCGCGTCGGCGCCAGCGGGTTCTTTGCCGGGGGCTTGGGGGTTCGGGGGTTCGCGGGCTCGGGTGCTCGGGAGGTGGAGGAGGGTTCCGTGTGTGCTCGTGCCTCCGGGCAACCCTGCCTGTCCGGGCGGGGGTTGGCCCCACCCCCGACTCGCGTGCCTGCCGGATGGGGCCGCGGCCGCCGATTCGCGAGGCTGTGCGCATGACAACGAACCGTGGACGCAAGACGCTCCTCCTCGCCCTCTCCGCCGCCGCCGTCGCCGGTGCCGCTCTCACCGGAGGTGCCGGGGCGGCCGCCGCCTCCGCCTCGGGGGCCGCCTCGGCGGCCGGCGGCGGCGGGCTGGCGTGGGGCGACTGCGCCCCGGCCGTGCGGCCGCTGCCCGGGCAGCGGTGCGCCACCCTCTCCGTACCCCTGGACTACGCCGACCCCGACGGGGAGCGGATCGGGCTCGCCGTCTCCCGACTGCCCAGCACGCGGCCCGAGGCGCGGCGCGGGACCCTGATGGTGATCCCCGGCGGGCCCGGCAGCTCCGGGGTGCAGCGGCTGGCGCAGAAGGGTGCCGCCCTGGCGAAGGAGATGGACGGGGCGTACGACCTCGTGGCCTTCGACCCGCGGGGCATCGGCGGCTCCGCCAAGGCGCATTGCGGGCTCGACGAGGGCGACCGGTGGATGATGACGCTGCGGTCGTGGCCGGGTGCCGACGGGGGGATCGAGGAGAACGTCGCCCGGTCCCGGCGGGTCGCCGAGGCGTGCGCCCGGAACGGGGGCGCCATGCTGCGCGGGCTGACCACCGCCAACCAGGTGCGGGACCTGGAGCAGTTGAGGAAGGCGCTCGGCGAGCGGAAGCTGTCGGCGTGGGGCGTGTCGTACGGGACGTACGTGGCGGCCGCGTACGCGGAGAAGTATCCGCACCGGACCGACCGCTGGGTTCTCGACAGCAGCAACGACCCCGACCCGAAGCGCGTCGCCCGCGGCTGGCTGGAGGGCATGGCGCAGGGCGCCGAGGACCGGTTCCCGGACTTCGCCGCCTGGGCGGCGCACCCCGACCGGGCGGACCAGGGGCTGCGGCTCGCGGAGCGGCCCGAGGACGTACGGGCGGTGGTCCTGGAGCTGGCGGGCCGGCTCGACCGGGAGCCGCACGCCTCCGTGCTGCCGGGTGCGCCGGGCGAGCCCGTGAAGGCCGGGCCGCCGCTGACGGGGGCGATGCTGCTCCAGGCGCTCCAGCTCGCCCTCTACTCCGACGGGTTCTTCCCGTCCTTCGCGCAGCTGGTGACGGAGGCGCTCGACCCGCAGGGCGAGCCGGTGCTGCCGCGTGAGCTGGCGGGCGCGATGCCGGACGACGCCGCGGCCATCACCGTGGGCGTCATCTGCAACGACGTGAACTGGCCCGCGTCCGTGCCGGCGCACGAGCGGGCCGTGGCGAAGGACCGGAAGCGGTTCCCGCTGACGGCCGGGATGCCGGCGAACATCACCCCCTGCTCCTTCTGGAAGGGCGGTGCGGTGGAGAAGCCCGTCCGCATCACCGACCGGGGGCCGTCCGACATCCTGATGATCCAGAACCTGCGCGACCCGTCGACGCCGTACGCCAACGGGCTGCGGATGCGGGCGGCGCTCGGTGAGCGGGCGCGTCTCGTCTCGGTCGACCACGGCGGGCACGGGGTCTACCTGGGCAACGGCAACGCGTGCGGGGACGCGGCGGTGACCCGCTATCTGACCGAGGGCGTGCGGCCGTCGGAGGACGTTCTCTGCCGGTGACGGGGTGAGAGGGAGAGGGAGAGGGGAGGGCCCGGCGGCTTGTGCCGCCGGGCCCTCCCCTTGTGTGGTGCGGGGGTGTCAGACCTTTGCCGGTTCCGGTTCCGGGGTGGTCGGGGTCGTCGTGGTCGGGGGCGTGGTCGGTGTGCCTGCTGCCACCGTCACCTCCGCGTCTGCCGCCGTCTCCGTGTCGACGTTGAACTCCTCCAGGAGTTCCTTGCTGAAGCCCCAGAAGTAGGTGGCGACGAATCCGACGGCGTAGCCGACGAGGAGGCCGCCCGCGTAGATGGCGATCGTCTCGCCGAGGCCCTTGTTGCCGTCGAGGAGCGGGAAGAGCGCCCAGCCCGACGGGCCGATGGCGGTGGAGCCGACGGACTCGCCCAGCATGCTGAAGAGGCCGATGAAGCCGCCGCCGAACGCGCCGCCGATGCAGGCCGTGATGAAAGGGCGCCCGAGGGGGAGCGAGACGCCGTAGATCAGCGGCTCGCCGACGCCGAGGAAGCCGGCGGGGAGCGCGGACTTGATCGTGCGGCGGATCGAGCCGTTGCGGGGGAGCTTGAGGTAGACGGCCATGGCCGCGCCGACCTGGCCCGCGCCCGCCATCGCGAGGATCGGCAGCAGGACGGTGTAGCCCTGCTGCTCGATGAGGGTGGTGTGGATGGGGATGAGGGCCTGGTGCAGGCCGAGCATGACGAGCGGGAGGAACAGGCCGCCGAGGAGGAGACCGGCTCCGGCGCCGGCGTGGGCGAGGAGCCAGTTGGCGAACTCGCCGATCGCGGTGGAGATCTCACCGGCGACGAACATCAGCCCGAAGATGGTGACCAGACCGGAGATGAGGACGGTCAGGGTGGGGGTGACGAGGACGTCGAGGGCCTCGGGGACCCAGCGGCGGCACCACTTCTCCACGTACACCGCGAGGATCGCCGCGCCCAGTGCGCCGAGCACGCCGCCCTGGCCGGGGGAGAGCGTCTGGCCGAAGGCCTCGATCTTGGCGACGCCGGGGAAGACGATGATCGCGGCGACCGCGCCGCCGAGGATGGCGGTGCCGCCGAACTCCTTGGCGGTGTTGTAGCCGACGAAGACCGCGATGAGCGCCATGAAGCCGCTGGCCATCGCGGCGAGGGCGGGGGTGACGCCGGGCAGCCAGCCGAGGTTGATCAGCAGGCCGTTGAGGCCGGCGATGATGCCGCAGCCGATGAGGGCGGGGATCAGCGGGACGAAGATGTTCGCGATCCGGCGCAGGAACAGCTTGAACGGGGTGGCGTTCTTCTGCTTCTGCGCGGCCTTGAGGGCGGCGCCCTGGGCGGCGAGGTCCTCGGCCGTGTGGACGGGCTGAGGGGCGGCGGCCACCAGGGCTTCAAGCTCGGGGGTCACGCGGGCGACGGTGCCGGGGCCGAGGACGATCTGGTACGTGTCGTCCTCCACCACACCCATCACGGACGGCAGGGCCTTGAGGGCCTCGTCCTGGACGAGGGAGCGGTCACGCAGGCCCAGCCGGAGGCGGGTCATGCAGTGGGCGACCGAGGAGATGTTCTCGGCGCCGCCGACGAGGGGGAGGATCGCGGCGGCGATGGCGCGGTTCTTGTCGTCATTGCTCATGGTGCGGAGGGCCTTGCTGTGCGGGGGTGGGGGAGAACCCGGGGCGCGGTCGGGTCAGGTGGTGGTCGTCGCGTGAAGCGCCGCACGCAGGTGACCCTGGGAGCCGGTGAGGCGCCGGGCGGCCGTGGGGGCGTCGATGTCGGCGAGGATCATGAGGATCGCGTTCTTCACCTCCCCGTCGGCGGCGGTGAGGGCGGCCTCGATCTGCTCGTCCGGCGCGCCGGTGGCCAGGGCGACGATCCGCCGCGAGCGGGCCTGGAGCTTCTCGTTGGAGGCGCGGACGTCGACCATCAGGTTTCCGTAGGTCTTGCCGAGGCGGATCATCGTGATGGTCGAGATCATGTTGAGGACGAGCTTCTGGGCGGTGCCGGCTTTGAGCCGGGTGGAGCCGGTGAGGAGCTCGGGGCCCGGGACGACCTCGATGCCGTGCTCGGCGGCGGCGGCGAGCGCGCTGTCCGCGTTGCAGGACAGGCCGATCGTCAGCGCGCCGAGGGTGCGGGCGTGCTCGACGGCGCCGATGGCGTACGGGGTGCGGCCGGAGGCGGAGATGCCGACCACCGTGTCGTCGGCGGTGAGCCGGAGCGCGGTCAGGTCCTCCCGCGCGAGCTCCTTGGAGTCCTCGGCGCCTTCGACGGCCTGGACCATGGCGGAGGGGCCGCCCGCGATCAGGCCGACGACCCGGGAGGGGTCGGTGTTGAAGGTGGGCGGGCACTCGCTGGCGTCGAGGACGCCGAGGCGGCCGGCGGTGCCGGCGCCCATGTAGATCAGGCGGCCGCCGCGGGCCATGCGCTCGGCGGTGGCGTCGATCGCGGCGGCGATGGCGGGGAGCTGGCGGGCGACGGCGGCGGGGACGGTCTGGTCCTCGCCGTTCATGGTCCGGGCGATCTCCAGGGTCGGGAGCCGGTCGATCTCGGCGAGCTCGGGACGGAACGCCTCGGTGGTGAGGGTGGCCAGCTGGGCGCGGAGCTCGGAGTACGTGGCGGAGGTGGTGGAAGGAGTGGAAGTGGACATGTGCGGCTCTTTCGGTGCGTGGACGTCGTCGGCGTCGTTGGCGGTCGACGTGTGACGCTCGGCGGGCGGTCGGGCGGTCGGGCGGTCGGGCGGTCGGGCGGTCGGGCGGTCGGGTGGTGGGTCAGCGAGTCCGGGGTGAGTGCCGGTGCGCGAGGGCTTCGTACGAGGCGGCGAGGGCAGGGGCCGCGGTCTCGTACGTACGCTGGGTGACGCAGGTGAACAGGCAGTCCACGACCAGGAGTTGGCTGGTGCGGGACGACATGGCCGCGGGGCGCAGTTCGCTCTCGCGGGCGGTCGAGGTGGTCAGGACGTGGTCGGCGTACTGCGTGACCGGGCCGTCCGGGCGGCCGGTGATCGCGACCGTGGTGGCGCCGTGGTCGAAGGCGACCCGCAGCGGTTCTATGACGTCGCCGGTGGAGCCGGAGTGCGTGATGGCGATGGCGACGTCGCCGGAGCGGAGCTGCACGGCGTTGGTGACGGCGAGGTGCGGGTCGCTGTGGGCGTGGGCGATCAGGCCGATGCGGAGCAGTTTCTGGCCGAGGTCCTGGGCGACGAGGCCGGAGGCGCCGACGCCGTAGATGTCGATGCGGCGGGCGGTCGCGAGGGCGGCGACGGCGGCGCCGAGCTGGACGGTGTCGAGCCCGGCGGCGGTGTCGGCGAGGGTCTGCTGCTCGTCGTAGGCGAGCTTGGCGACGACGTCGGCCACGGGGTCGTCGACGGCGATGTCGGCGGTGACGGCGGGCGCGCGGCCGGACTGCTGCTGCGCGGCGAGGCCGGCGAGGGCGAGGCGCAGGTCGCGGTAGCCGGGGTAGCCGAGGAGCCGGGCGGTGCGGACGACGGTCGCCTCGCTGGTGCCGGTGAGCTCGGCGAGGCCGGTGACCGTGAGGGCGGCGCAGCCGGCCGGGTCTCCGGCGACGGCTTCGGCGACCCGCTGCATCGAGCGGGTCATGGAGGGTGCGAGCGTCCGCACCTTGGCCGCGAGGGCGGCGGGTGCGGGAGGCGCGGCGGGCGCGGCGGGCGCGTCGCTCGTGAAACTTTCCTTCACGTCATTGGTCACATCTGAAAGATACTTTCGGCCGGGTGGGCCGACAAGACCCCATCGGTCCCAGATCGGTCCCGGATGCGGACGGGACCTTCGTCCTTTCCCCGCGCCGGGTGACAATGAGTCCATGGACGAGATCGACCCGGTGGAGCAGGCGCTGCACGCCGCTCGCGCGCTGGTACTGGCCGACCTGGTGGCCCGAGAGGTGGCCGCCGCCGAGGTCGTGTCGATGGTGGAGGACGCGGTGACCCACCGGCGCTGGTGGGTCGAGCAGTGGCCCGAGGGCGTGACGTACGTCGCGGGGCTCGTCGCCCAGGACGTCCAGGACGCCCTCCTCGAACGGTACGGACGCTGGCCGCTCTGCCCGGTCTGCTCCGCGGGCGACCCGCACGCCCTCGACGTGGAGCCGGAGCTGGGCCCGGACCCGCACTGGGTCTGCGGCAAGCAGGGCGTGGTGGTGGCCCCGGTGGGCGGCCTGACGTGACGGGGCGGAGCGGGAGCGAGGGGGCCGGCGCGTGAGCCTCTACATCGACCCGCCGACCTGGCCCGGCCACGGGCGCATGTGGTCGCACCTGGTCAGCGACGTCTCCTTCGAGGAGCTCCACGCCTTCGCCGCCTCGATAGGCGCCCCGCCCCGCGCCTTCGAGCGGGACCACTACGACATTCCGTCGGAGCGGTACGCGGACGCGGTGGCGGGCGGGGCGGTCGAGGTCGGCTCCAAGGAGCTGCTGCGCCGCCTCACGGAGGCGGGCCTGCGCCGACCGAAGAGCCGCCCGGCGCCGTAACGCCCCGGAAGCGCCCGGCCCGGCCCCGTAACGCCTCGGAAGCGCCCGGGTCGGCTCGTCGCGCCTCGGGAGTGCCCGCCCGCCCCGTAACGCCTCAGACGGCTCGTACGAGCACGGTCTCCTCCGGCGGGCCGCTCAGGAGCTCCGGGCCGGCCGCCATCGCCGCCGCGAGGTGCGGGCTCCGCAGGTGCGCCTCGAAGGCGCCGCGGTCCGTCCACTCCTCGACGACGATCCAGGAGCCGGGCTCCAGCGGGTCCTCGTACGGCCGGTACGACAGGCATCCGGGCTCGGCGAGCGTCGGCGCGACCAGCGCGAGCGCCTGCTCCCGTACGGCCTGCTCCTTGCCGGGCGCGGCCTTGAGCCGCGCGATGAGAGTGATGGCGGTGGTGGTGTCGGTCCCGGTGGTGGTGCTGTCTGTGCTCACGGATTCCCCCCGTGGGTGAGTGCGGAACGTCAGCGGGACGATACGACCTTCTGCTCCCGCACCGCGCCCGAAGTCACCACGCGAGACGGGGACTTCTGGAGCTTCAGCGCCAGGGCCGTCGCGCCGAGGGCCACGGCCGTCATCGCCGCGCCCGCCCAGGCCGGGGAGGCGAAGCCGAGGCCCGCGTCGATGACGGTGCCGCCGAGCCAGGGGCCGCCGGTGTTGCCGAGGTTGAACGCCGCGGTGGTCGTCGCACCGGCGAGGGTGGGGGCGGCGCCGGCGACGTTGAACATGCGGGCGTTGAGGGCCGGGGCCGTGTAGAAGGCGGAGACGCCGAGGAGGAAGGCGAGGACGATCGCCGCCACCGGGCTGGACGCCAGGAACGCCAGGGCGACCAGGAAGACGGTGGAGGCGGTGATGCCGGTGAGCAGGACGCCGAAGAGGTGGGCGTCGGCCACCCGGCCGCCGATCGCCGTACCGATGACGGCGCCGATGCCGAAGAGCGCGAGGACGCCGGAGACCCAGCTCTCGTCGAGTCCGGCGACGTCCGTGAGGAGCGGGGCCAGGTAGGAGAAGGCGCAGAAGACGCCGCCGGCGGCGAGCGCGACGATCGCGACCTGGATCAGGACCTGCCGGTCGCGGTAGATGGCCACCTCCTGCTTGAGGCGGGGCTTCGTCTCGGGCAGGGGGATGCGGGGGATGCGGGTGAGGACGCCGACGAGGGCGATCACGGAGGCGGCGGCGACCGCCCAGAACGCGGAGCGCCAGCCCAGGTGCTCGCCGAGGAAGGCGCCGGCGGGGACGCCGAGGACGTTGGCGATGGAGAGGCCGCCGATCATGACCGCCATGGCGCGGGCGCGCGAGCTCACCGGGACCATGGCGATGGCGACGGCCGCGCCGACCGCCCAGAACCCGGCGCAGGCGAGGGCGCTGATGACGCGCGAGGCGAAGAGGACGGCGTAGTTGGGGGCGAGGGCGCCCGCTATCTGGCCGAGGCCGAAGACCGTGATGAGGGCGATCAGGGTCGTCTTGCGGGGCAGCCGGAGGGTGGCGACGGCGAGCAGGGGTGCGCCGACGACCATGCCGATCGCGAAGGCCGAGATGAGGAGTCCGGCGCGGGGGATGGAGACGTTCATGTCCTCCGCGATGGGCGGGAGGAGTCCCGAGAGCATGAACTCGCTCGTGCCGAGTGCGAAGACGGAGAGCCCGAGGATGTAGACGGCCAGGGGCATGCGGGTGGGGGTGGGGCTGGGGGTGTGGGTGGCGGGGTTGGCGCCTTCGGCGGAGAGGGAGGGCATGACATGCGTGAACCTGGATTTTGTGCCTGTCATTCCTGGTGTGGGGAATGTCTTGCGATGCGAGACGCGTGCCTCCGTGGTGCCGGCTTACGGTCGGTAACAACATGATCAACTAGCCGGTCGTTTTATCTTCCTTCGTGCCCGTATGGGGCTTTGGTGAGGGTTAATTGATCTTCACGTGAGGGTGCCGCGCGTGGCATCGTCGCGGAGCAAGCGGTAGCGCCGGTTCGTGGGGGGCGAGCGTGCCGGCGGCTGTTCCGGGGGAGTGTGTCCGGAGTGGTCGATCGCTGTTCTGTCATGCCCACGTCTGTCTTGCCCACGTCCGGGCGCTGCCGAACGATCGCGAGATTGCAAGGCGGGACATGTCTTTGCTCAGAGACCCCGGCAGACGCCGGCGTCGCAGACGGTCGGCCCTGACCAGGGCCGTCGGTACCACCGCCCTCCTGACGGCATCAGCCGTCCTCATGGGCATGATCCAGGCGGTCCCGGTCGCCGCCGACACCGAGCCCGAGACCGACGACCTCACCCAGTACCGCAGCACCATCGGCAGTGACCGGCGGCGTGACCGCTGCATCGCCGCCCTGGCGCTGCACGTCGGCGGTTCCCTGGCGAAGGCCAAGGCCATCGAGGGCCTGACCGGCACGGATCAGCAGCTCAGAGACGTCGCAGTGGCCAGCGAATGGTTCTACGACAGCCCCCTGGTCGCGGCCTCCAAGGCCGACAAGGAGGCGGCGTACGTCTACCGCAACATGGTCACCGAGCGCAATGACGCGCTCGCCACCGCCAACGAGAGCTACTACAGGTCCGCATCGTCCGGCGCCGGCCTGACCCGGTACGCGCCGGAGTTCGGTGCGGACGTCACGCACTTCACCACGACCACGCAGATCGAACTCGGCTATCGCGTCGGCGAGATCGACATCAGCAAGCCCAGCGCCGAGGCGCTGGAGCGCGTGAAGGTCCTCGCCGAGGAGAACAAGGGCAAGGACGCGCTCCACGACTGGGCCGCGAACTCCCTGCTCAACTACAGCAACGTCGGCAACAGCGCCCGCACCTCCAGCGACATCGCGGCCTACCTCAAGCGCGGCGGCTTCCCGACCGTGGAGCCCGCCAAGGACTCGCCCGAGTACCGGGTCGAGGTCGAGGACATGAAGCAGGCCTGGGCCGCCTGCGACTACCAGAACCCGTGGGACCCGTCCCGCAAGCTCAACCAGCCGCTCATCAGCGCGATGCTGGAGTGGGAGCTGGAGTACGCCGGTCAGGCCGGCCAGCGCGCCGTCATCGTGCGCGCGGAGGCCGACTCCTCGGCGGCGGCCCGCGAGGCCACCGACGACCTGATCGAGGCCCTCGGACAGGCCTGGCTCGCCGACCAGATCCTGAAGTGGCAGAAGTACTGGCGCGACACCATCGCCAAGTGGCCCGGCTACTTCAGCGACGAGCCGGACAAGGCCGCGTTCGACAGGTCCGACGCGGACCTCGCCCGCTACCGGGGCAACGTCGCCGCCCTCGTCGCATCGGCCAAGGCCCAGTCGGCCAAGGCCGCCACCGCCGCCCAGGCGGCCGTGACCGCGCAGCAGGCTGCCTGGGCCGTCGCCGACACGGCCCACGTGCCGCGCGGCCGGGGTCTGATGTACGCACAGCAGTCCGTGCAGGTGGCCCGTGCCTCCGCTGCCGCTGCCGCCGCCGCGACGAAGGCGACCGAGACCACCCTCGCCTCCGCCAACGCCACGGCGGCCACCAGCGCCGCGCTGCTGGCCAAGGCGCAGACGGAGTCGCGCGCGATCGACACCGAGTTCCGCCGGGTCGCCGCCGAGGAGGCCGCCGCGCAGGCGAAGGTCGCCGCGGACAGTGCCGAGGCGAACGCCACGGCCGCCACGGAGAGCGCGAACACGGCGAAGGCCGCGCGCACGACGGCCGAGCAGAAGCGCGACAAGGCGAAGACCGCCGCCGAGACGGCCGCCGCCGAGCGGGCCAAGGCGCAGGCGGAGCAGGCCACCGCGACCGCCTCCCGCACCAAGGCCGCCACCGAGCGCGCCAAGGCCAAGGCGGCCGAGGAACGCGCCGCCGCGCAGCAGACCACCGCCACGAGCGCGGGTACGGCCGCCGGGACGGCGTCCGCCGACGCGACGGCGAAGCGCAAGGTCTCCGACGAGAAGGCGAAGGCCGCGCAGGGCGCACGCGAGAAGGCGATCGCCGCACTCCAGGCGAAGCAGGCCACCGCGGCCCGCGCCGCCGCCCTTGAGGCCGCCGCCACCGCCGCCGAGGGCAGCGCCGCCGCCACCGAGACCCGGACCGCGGCCACCAACGCCCGTACGGCCGCGAACCAGGCCGCTCAGGCCGCGACCGCCGCCCAGACCGCCGCGGACACGGCCACCACGGCCGCCGTCACCGCGCGCACCGCCGCCACCACCGCGGAGGGCGCCGCCGAGCGCGCCCAGGCCAGTGCCGACACGGCCTGGTCCGCGTACTACGCCTCCCAGGGCGAGGCTTCCACGGCGCACGCCGCCGCGGCCACCGCCCTCGACGCGTCGCAGGACGCCGCGATCCGCGCGGACAACGCGGCGACGGCTTCGGAGAACGCGACCGAGCTGGCCAAGAAGGCCCAGGAGGAGTCGGTCGCCGCCGGGACCAGCGCCACGGAGGCCGTGAAGTCGGCCGCGACCGTGGTCGGCCGTGCCTACGCGGCCGGTCAGGCAGCCCTGGCAGCACGTGACAGTGCCACGGCGGCCATCGCCGCGGCCGACGCGGCCGTCTCCGCCGGTACCCCGTACCAGGAGAAGGACAGCGCGGCGGCCTTCGCCGTACTGTCCGGGCAGTCGTCGAAGACGGCCGCCGAGCAGCAGGTCGCCGCCGCAGAGGCGAAGGCCACCGCCGCTGCCGCCGCCGCGGAGTCCGCGCAGCAGACCGCCGCGCAGGCCACGGGCGACGCGAAGCTCGCCGCCGAGGCCGCCGCCCGCGCGGCGAGCGATTCGGCGCGTGCCGTCGAGGCCGTCACCCGCGCCCAGGGAGCCGCCGCGCAGGCCACCGACGCCCAGAAGGGCGCGAAGGACGCCTCCGACGCCGCCGCGGGCCACGCCGAGCAGGCCGGGAACGACGCCGTCAGTGCCCGCACCACCGCCGGTGCGGTGAGCGGCATCGCCGCCGAGGCCGAGCGCGAGGCGACCGACGCCGAGCGGCACGCCGCCGAGGCGAACGAGAAGGCCGGCCGGTCCTCCGAGGCCGCCGAGGAGGCCGCGCGCAAGGCGGCCGAGTCGGAGAAGGACGCCAAGGACGCCGAGGACAAGGCGACCGACGCGGCGGGCGACAGCTCGGCCGCCGAGGAGGCCGCGAAGAAGATCGAGCGCGAGCAGCGCGAGAAGAACGAGGCCGCGCACCAGGAGGCACTGGAGGAGGGCACCACCCCCATCAAGGGCGGCGCCTCCAACTGGCCCGCGCTGGGTGAGCGCGAGGAGAAGATCCTCCTCGACAACTGCGGCCAGACCTGTGTCGACGACTACCGGAAGGGCCTCGCGGCCGTCTCCGTGAACGTCGTCGACTGGGCGACCGCCAACGGCGGGCAGATCCTCTTCGAGCAGCTCGACGCCGCCAAGGCCAAGGACTGCCTCGCGTCGAGTGACGTCGACGACTGCCTCTGGGCTCTCGTGGACATCCCGTCGTCCTCGGTGATCGTCGGTCGTATACCCGCGCTCGCGGTGGCGATCGAGAAGGTCTCCGACGGCATGCGGAAGATCTTCCGCGACGCCGACGACGCGCTGCGCCGGCTCAACGAGCTGACGTCCGTCATCAGCGCCGTCCGTTCCACCCCGCGTCTGGAGCGCTGCATCACCGGTGTCGCCCTGCACGCGGGCGGCGCCAGGACGAAGGCCGTGGCCATCGACGGCCTGACCGGGGGCAACGCGCAGCTGCACGCCGCCATGGGCGACCTCACGTGGATCTCCTTCACGCCGCTGGGGCAGGCCAACTCCCAGGACAAGAACGCCGCTTACGAGTACATCGACGCCATCGCGGCGCGCAAGGCCGTCCTTGAGGACGCCAACCGCCCGTACGCGATGAGTTCGTTCAGCGACGAGATCACGCTGCACGCACCTCAGTTCGGCGCCGAGATCATGGCGTTCACGTACTCCTCGCAGCCGAAGCTGTCCGCGCGTCTCGGCTGGGACGCGCACACCAACCCCAGCGCCGAGGCGATCGCCCAGGCGAAGGCCGTCACCGAGCAGAACCGTGGCAAGGACGACTGGCACGACTTCGCGGCGGACTCCCTGCTGCGCGGCGCCAGCCCGACCAACACCATGTTCTACGGGGGCACCACCTCCACCGACATCGCCACCTACCTGCGGCACGGCGGCTTCCCCGCCAAGAAGGTCACCGACGGCACGCCAGAGTTCCGCGTCGAGGTCGAGAACCTCAAGCAGGCGTGGGCGACGTGCAACCACGGCGACCCCGTGGACCCGCGCAACGCCCTCAGCGAGGTCGTCTCGCAGGCCTCGGCCGAGTGGGAGGCGGAGTACGCCGGGCAGAACACGCAGCGCGGGCTGATCATGCGCGCGGAGGCCGACGCCGCCGCGGCGACGAAGGCCGCCACCGACAACATGGTCGAGGCCATCGGCCAGGCGTGGCGCGCGGAGCAGATCCTGCTCTGGCAGAAGTACTGGCACGACCAGCTCGCACGCGACCCGAACCACATCCTGAAGCCGAAGCAGGCGCTGTTCGACCAGGCCAACACGGACCTCACCAAGGCCCGCGGCAAGGTCCAGGCGCTCGTCACCAAGGCCAAGGACCAGGCCGCTCTGGCCACCGCCGCCTCCCAGCGCGCGGTGACCGCCCAGCAGGACGCGTGGACGATCGCGGACGCCTCCGAGGTGCCGCGCGGCCGTGGCCTGATGTACGCCCAGCAGTCGGTCCAGGTCGCCCGCGCCTCCGGCGCGGCCGCCACGGCCGCCGCGAAGGCGACGGAGACGGCGCTGAACGCGGCGAACGCCACGGTCGCGACGTCCCAGACGCTGCTGGCCCTGGCGCAGACCCAGGCGCACGCGGTGAACACCGAGTTCCGTCGTATCGCCGCCCAGGAGGCCGCCGCCCAGGCGAAGGCCGCGGCGGACAGCGCGGACGAGCAGGCGGCCGAGGCCGAGGCGAAGCTGAAGATCGCCCAGGAGGCCAAGGCCACGGCGGAGAAGGAGGAGCAGGAGGCCAAGCAGGCGGCCGCCACGGCCCAGGCCAAGCGCGCCGAGGCCGAGCTGGAGCGCGCCAACGCGGCCGCCCACCGGGCCACCGCGGAGCACGAGCGGGACAAGGCCAGTGCGGCCGAGGCCCGAGCGCAGGAGGAGAAGGGCAAGGCCGCCTCCGCCCGCTCCGACGCGACGACCGCCGCCGACGGGGCCGCGCTCAAGCGGGCCGACGCGGAGGCGTCGGAGGAGCAGGCCAGGCTGGCCCGTGACCGCGCCGTCGAGGCGGAGCGCACCAAGAGGGCGGCGGACTCCAGGGCCGCGGCCCTCGAAGCTGCGGCTGCCGCCGCCGAGGGCACCGAAGCCGCCACCGAGACCCGGCAGTTGGCGACCGAGGCGCGTGCCGCCGCCAACACGGCGACCACCGCCGCGACCAACGCCCGTGCGGCGGCGAACGAGGCGACGACCGCAGCGGTCGACTCCCGTGCGGCCGCTACCCGGGCCAAGGGTGCCGCGGACCGTTCCAAGGCGGCTGCCGACGGCGCTTGGGCCGCGTACGCGACCGCGATGGGTTCGGCGGCTGCCGCCCACGCGGCCGCTGCCACGGCGATCGACGCCTCCGAGGGGGCGGCGCAGAACGCGCGGAACGCCGAGGCGGAGTCCAGGAAGGCGTCGGCCGCCGCGGCCGTCGCGAAGCAGGAGGCCGCGGCCGCGCACACCGAGGCGGTCCTGACCGCCGAGTGGGCGGCGAAGACGGCCGGTCACGCGTACGCCGTCGCCCAGGCGGCGAGCGCGGCGCGGGACACCGCGAACCAGGCCGTCAAGCCGGCCAAGGACGCCATCGCCATCGGCTCTCCGTACCAGGAGACCGACGCGTCGGCGGGCTTCGCGGTCCTCACCGGCCAGAGCGCGCTGACCCTCTCGGAGCAGCAGGCCAAGGCCGCCGAGGCCAAGGCCGTCCAGGCGGCGGCGTACTCGGCGGAGGCCCAGCGTCTCGCCGACCAGGCCGCGGCCGACGACAAGCTGGCCGCCCAGGCGGCAGCGGCGGCGGCCAAGGACGCGGAGCGAGCGGCGAAGGCCGTGAAGCGCGCCCAGGCCGCGGCGGTGGAGGCTGCCAAGGCGGCCAAGGCCGCTCAGGCCGCCGCCAAGCGGGCCGACGGCTACGCCATGCAGGCGGGTTCCGACGCCATGGCCGCGACGTCCGCCGCCAACGCGGCGATGGGCGACGCGGTCGCGGCCGACGGCGCGGCCACGGAGGCGGAGAAGGATGCCTCCAGTGCTCGTGCGGCGGCGACCTCGGCGGAGAACGACGCCGCGGCCGCCCGCTCCTCGGCCACCCAGGCCGAGAGCGACGCGGACGCGGCCGAGACCGCGGCGGCGAACGCGCACACGCTCGCGAAGGAGGCCGACGAGGCCGCCAAGCGGGCGGAGGAGGAGGAGCGCAAGCGCCTCCTGGAGCAGCGCGCCGAGCACGTCGAGGACGGCTCCCTGGTCACCGGCCAGGAGCTGACCCCGACGATCGAAGAGCTGCTCATGCAGATGTGCGGCCAGACGTGCGTCGACGAGTACACGGCGGCCAGGGACCTGGCCGGCGGGGACATCGTCGAGTGGGTCAAGGCCAACGGCGGCGCGATCCTCCTTGAGCTGTTCGGTCTCGCCAACATCAAGGAGTGCCTGTCCACCTGGGACTTCGAGGCCTGTGTCTGGGCGCTCGTGGACGTGGCGGGGTATCTCGTCCCCGTCCTGAAGATCCCCGCGGTGGCGAAGGCGCTGTACCGGATCGGCATGGCGCTCGACAAGTTCTTCGACGCGGCGAAGTACGCCAAGAAGCTGATCGAGAAGTACCAGGGCTTCCTGAAGAAGGTCAAGAACTCTCCGGTCTGCCTGGTCAAGCCGAAGTCCCGGGCGTCCAGCACGGCGTCGTACGGCAGCGGCTCCTACAGCACCGCTCTCTACCGGACTCCGTCGTCCGGCGAGGCGTCGTCGTTCAGCACCGTCGGCAGCCGTCCCAGCGACGACTGGTGGCCGGACGACTACAAGGACGACACCCCCGTCGACCCGAAGGACTTCTTCCCCGACGACTACGTCGACCCGAAGGACGTGGCCAAGGATCTCGGCGACTGGGCGTCGATGCCGGATCTGTGCGAGCCGGTGGTGATCGGCCCGTCGTTCACGAAGAACATCAGGAGGTACCACTTCGAGGGCGGTGACAAGGTCGAGCCTGACAAGGGCATCTGGAACAACGCGCTCTCCGACGGAGACATCGTGACGGTCTTCCTGATGGCGGCGGTCAAGTGCGCCGGCAAGTGGACGGTGTCGAAGTCGGTGGCGAACAACCGCGTCTGCGTCTTCGATCCGGGACTCGGCAAGATGATCGGCAAGAAGAGGCCCGGCGGAGACGACACGGAGCTCGTCGAGGTGGTCGTGTCCGTCTACGGTGTCCCGATCACCATGTACCCGAAGTAGTCGGACCAGCGAGGAGGGAACGAGAAATGGGCCGTCTTGGGGTCCGAGTGCTCGACCTGGCGCAGGACATCCAGTCCCGGTTCGAGGACGACGAAGAGGAGAGCATGCTCCACTTCTGCATCGAGGCGCCGGAGACGGCTGTCCGCTGGGGAGTGAGTGGCTACGGCGAGACGCTCTTCAACTCCAAGCAGGCGGAGCAGCTTCTCCGGGAGTTCGATGAACTCCCGGAGGAGCGGCGAACGCCCGTCCTCCGGCGACTGAGGGAGAGCACGCTGTGGGTCTACCGGAGAAGTGGATACCTCCAGTTCCTCGGTGACTGATCCGCTGCACTGATCCGCTGCACTGATCCGCCACTTGGATCCATCGCACTGATCCATCGCACGGCAGCGCCCGGCCGGGACCTTCCCGGCCGGGCGTTCGCGCGTCCGGGCGCCGTCCCAAGAGGTGCTTTACGGCGGGTAACAACATGATCAAAAGGTGGCGCGCTTTGTCCGCCCGTGGGGTTCGGTGCGCCATTGGTGAAGATTATTTGATCTTCCCGCGCGGAACCGTGCGTGACATGGTCGCCGGGTAAGCGGCAGCGCCAGCTCGTGGGGGAGACGAGCGCGCCGGTAGTTGCCGTATCCAGGGGGATCCTGCCCGGTCGGCGAGCCGCCGTCTGTCATGCCCATGTTGGGATGCTGCCGAACGATCGAGAGATTGTCAGGCAGAACATGTCATTGCTCAGAGACGCCGGCAGACGCCGGCGTCGTCTACGGTCCGCCGTGGCCAGAGCCACCGGCGTGGTGGCCCTCGTCACCGCCTCGGCCGTACTGACCGGCCTCGTCCAGGCCGTGCCCGCCGCGGCCGATACCGCGCCCGAAGAGGACACCGGTTACAACCGCAACACCATCGGCCAGGACCGGCGGCTCGACCGCTGCCTGACCGGAGTGGCGCTGCACGTCGGCGGCCCCCTGATGAAGGCCAAGGCCATCGAGGGCCTGACCGGCACCGAACAGCAGCTCCGCGACACCGTCGGCGACCGCGCCTGGATCGGCTACGGCCCCCTCGGTCAGGCCGCCGACGCCGACGAGGACGCGTCCGGCGTCTACTCCGCCCTGAACAGGGATCGCACCACCGCCCTCGACGACGCCAACAAGCCCTACCGCGAGTCGGCATGGGCCAGCGACGACATGGAGTGGCACGCGCCGAGTTTCGGCGAGGACGTCACCCGCTTCGCGCTCGTCGCCCAGACGCAGCTCGCCTGGCGCCTCGGCAAGGACGAGCACAGCAAGGCCAGCCCCGAGGCCGTCGCCCGCGCCAAGGCCGTCATGGAGGAGAACCGCGGCAAGGACGACTGGCACGACTGGTTCGCGGACTCCATGCTGCGGGACAGCGAGGTCAGTTGGGACTACTTCGGCGGTACGACCTCCAGCGACATCGCGTCCTACCTGCGGCGCGGTGGCTTCGCGAAGGAGGCCCCCGCCAAGGACTCCCCGGCCTACCGCGTGGAGGTCGAGGACCTCAAGCAGGCCTGGGCCGCCTGTGACTGGCAGAACCCGGTCGACCCGCGGCGCACGCTCAACGAGCCCGTCATGAACGCGATGGTCGAGTGGGAACAGGAGTACGCCGGGCAGGCGACCCAGCGTGCCACGATCATCAAGGCCGAGGCCGAGGCCTCGTTGGCGGCCCGCGAGGCCACCGACCAGATGGTCCAGGCCATCGGCCAGGCGTGGCGCATCGACCAGATCCTGACCTGGCAGAAGTTCTGGCGCGACAGGATCGCCCAGCATCCCGGCTACTTCAGCGATGAGCCCGACCAGGCGTTCTTCGACAAGGCCACGGCCGACCTGGCGCAGGTCCGTACCGACGTCGCCGCCCTCGTCACCTCGGCGAAGGCGCAGGCGGCCAAGGCCGCCGCCGCGGCGCAGAAGGCGACGACGGCGCAGCAGGAGGCGTGGGCCGTCGCCGACACGGCCCACGTGCCGCGCGGCCGGGGTCTGATGTACGCGCAGCAGTCGGTGCAGGTCACCCGTGCCTCCGCCGCTGCCGCCACGGCCGCCGCGAAGGCGACCGAGACCGCGCTGAACGCCGCGAACGCGACGGTCGCCACCAGCGACGCGCTGCTCGCGAAGGCGCAGACGGAGTCGCGCGCGATCAACACGGAGTTCCGCCGGGTCGCCGCCGAGGAGGCCGCCGCGCAGGCGAAGGCCGCTGCGGACAGTGCCGAGGCGAACGCCACGGCCGCGACGGAGAGCGCGAACACGGCGAAGGCCGCCCGGACGACGGCCGAGCAGAAGCGTGACAAGGCGAAGACCGCCGCGACCACCGCCGCTTCCGAGCGGGCGAAGGCGCAGGCCGAGCAGGCCACCGCCGTCGCCTCCCGGGCCAAGGCCGCCACCGAGCGCGCCAAGGCCAAGGAGGCCGAGGACCGTGCCGCCGGTCAGCAGACGACGGCGAGGACCGCAGACACGGCTGCGGAAACGGCGACCACGACTGCCACGGCGAAGCGGAAGCTCGCCGACGAGAAGGCGAAGGCCGCCCAGACCGCGCGCGAGAAGGCGATCGAGGCCGTCCGGGCGAAGCAGGCCACCGCCGCCCGCGCCGCCGCCCTCGAAGCCGCCGCCACCGCCGCCGAGGGCACCGCGGCCGCCGCCGAGACCCGCGCCGCCGCCACCACGGCCCGTACGGCCGCGAACCAGGCCGTCCAGGCCGCGACCGCCGCCCAGACCGCCGCCGACCAGGCCACCACGGCCGCCGTCGGCGCGCGCACCGCCGCGACCACGGCGGAGGGCGCCGCCGAGCGCGCCCAGGCCAACGCGACCAGCGCGTGGTCGGCGTACCGAGGCTCCCTCGACGCGGCTTCCACCGCGCACGTCGCCGCGGCCACCGCGCTCGACGCGTCGCAGGACGCCGCGATCCGCGCGGACAACGCGGCGACGGCTTCGGAGAACGCGACCGAGCTGGCCAAGAAGGCCCAGGAGGAGTCGGTCGCCGCCGGGACCAGCGCCGCTGAGGCGGTGAAGTCGGCCGGCACCGTCGTGGGCCGCGCCTACGCCGCCGGTCAGGCCGCGCTCGCCGCCCGCGACAGCGCCACGGCCGCGGTCGCCGCCGCCGGTGACGCCGTCTCGATCGGTACGCCGTACCAGGAGAAGGACAGCGCGGCCGCGTTCGCCGTGCTGATCGGTCAGTCGTCGAAGTCGATCGCCGAGCAGCAGGCGGCGGCAGCAGCGGCCAAGGCCACCGCCGCCGCTGCCGCCGCCGAGTCCGCGCAGCAGACCGCGGCGCAGGCCACGGGTGACGCGAAGCTCGCCGCCGAGGCCGCCGCCCGTGCGGCGAGCGATTCGGCGCGTGCCGTCGAGGCCGTCACCCGCGCCCAGGCCGCCGCCGTCGAGGCCACCGAGGCCCAGACGGGCGCGAAGACCGCGTCCGACGCCGCCGCGGGCCACGCCGAGCAGGCCGGTGACGACGCCGCCTCCGCCCGCCTCACCGCGGACGGCGCGAGCAACGCCGCCACCGAGGCCGAGCGCGAGGCGACCGACGCCGAGCGGCACGCCGCCGAGGCGAACGAGAAGGCCGGCCGGTCTTCCGAGGCCGCCGAGGAGGCCGCGCGCAAGGCGGCCGAGTCGGAGAAGGACGCCAAGGACGCCGAGGACAAGGCGACCGACGCGGCGGGCGACAGCTCGGCCGCCGAGGAGGCCGCGAAGAAGGCCGAGCAGGAGCAGCGCGAGAAGAACGAGGCCGCGCACCAGGAGGCCCTGGACGAGGGCACCACGCCCATCAAGGGCGGCGCCTCCAACTGGCCCGCGCTGGGTGAGCGCGAGGAGAAGATCCTCCTTGACGCCTGCGGTCAGACCTGTGTCGACGACTACCGGAAGGGCCTCGCGGCCGTCTCCGTGAACGTCGTCGAGTGGGCGACCGCGAACGGCGGGCAGATCCTCTTCGAGCAGCTCGACCCGGCGAAGGTCAAGGAGTGCCTGGCCGGTTACGACGTCGAGGACTGCCTCTGGGCGCTCGTCGACATCGCCTCGTCGTCCGCGATCGTGGGCCGCATGCCCGCGCTCGCCCAGGCGATCGAGAAGGTCGCCGACGGCATGCGGACGATCTTCAACGACGCCGACAACGCCCTGCGCCGGCTCAACGACCTGGCCGCCGTCATCCGTGACGTCCGCTCCACCCCGCGCCTCAACCGGTGCCTCGCGGGAGTCGCCCTGCACGTGGGCGGCGCCAAGACGAAGGCCATGGCCATCCAGGGCCTGACCGGCGGAAACGACGGCCTGGAAGCCGTCATCGGCGAGCGCGGCTGGATCGGGTTCATGCCCCTGGGGCAGGCCAACGACCAGGACCGCGAGGCGGGTTACGCCTACCTGGACGCCTTCGCGGCCCAGAAGGCGATCCTGGAGGACGCCAACCGGCCGTACGCGATGAGCTCGTTCGACGACGGGATCACGCTGCACGCACCGGAGTTCGGCGCCGACATCAGCGCCTACACCTACGCCACGCAGGCGAAGCTGGCCGGCCGCATCGGCTGGGACGCGCACACCAACGCGAGCCCCGAGGCGATCAACAAGGCCCGGCAGATCACCGAGCAGAACCGCGGCAAGGACGACTGGCACGACTTCGCGGCCGAGTTCATGCTGCGGGACTCCAACGTCGACAACACCCGCTTCTTCGGCGGCACCACCGCCGCCGACATCGCGATCTACCTGCGGCACGGCGGCTTCCCCGCCAAGAAGATCGCCGAAGGCACGCCCGAGTTCCGCGTCGAGGTCGAGAACCTCAAGCAGGCCTGGGCCTCGTGCAACCACGCGGACCCGGTCGACCCGCGCAACGCCCTCAGCGAGGCCGTCTCGCAGGCCTCGGCCGAGTGGGAGACGGAGTACGCCGGGCAGGCCGCCCCGCGCGCCGTCATCATGCAGGCGGAGGCCGACGCCGCCGCCGCGACCCGCACCGCCACCGCCACCATGATCGAGGCCATCGGCCAGGCGTGGCGCGCCGACCAGATCCTGCGCTGGCAGAAGTACTGGCACGACAAGCTCGAAGCCGACCCGAACCACATCCTCAAGCCGAAGCAGGCCCTCTTCGACAAGGCGAAGACGGACCTGGCGAACGCCCGGGGCAAGGTCCAGGCGCTGGTCACCAAGGCCAAGGAGCAGGCCACCCTGGCCACCGCCGCCGCGCAGCGCGCGGTGACCGGCCAGCAGCAGGCCTGGGCCATCGCGGACGCCTCCGAGGTCCCGCGTGGTCGTGGCCTGATGTACGCCCAGCAGTCGGTCCAGGTCGCCCGTGCCTCCGGCGCGGCTGCCACGGCTGCCGCCAAGGCGACGGAGACGGCGCTGAACGCGGCGAACGCCACCGTGTCGACGTCGGAGGCGCTCCTCGCCCTGGCGCAGACCGAGGCGCACGCGGTGAACACCGAGTTCCGCCGGATCGCCGCGCAGGAGGCCGCCGCCCAGGCGAAGGCCGCCGCGGACAGCGCCGACGCGTACGCGGCCTCGGCCGCGGCGAACGCGGAGAAGGCCAAGAAGGCCAAGGAGACCGCGCTCGCGGAGGAGGAGGACGCCCGGAAGGCCGCGGCGAACGCCCAGCAGCAGCGCGCCGTCGCCGAACTGGAGCGCGCCAACGCGGCGGCCTACCGGGCCACTGCCGAGAGCGAGCGGGACAAGGCGGCCGGCCACGAGGCCGACGCCGTCGCCCAGGGCCGGATCGCGTCCGACGCCAGGGTCTCCGCCGAGGCGGCGGGATCCACGGCCTCCTCCAAGCGGGCCGTCGCCGAGCAGGCGGAGCGCGACGCGGTCGCCGCCCGCGACAACGCCCTGGAGGCCGAGCAACGGCGGGACTCGCTGAACGCGAAGGCGGCGGCCATGGAGGCCGACGCCGCCGCCGACGAGGGTACGGACGCGGCCGAGGGCTCCCGGGCCGCCGCGACCGAGGCCCGGGCCGCCGCGAACACGGCGACCACGGCGGCCACCAACGCGCGTGCGTCGGCGAACGCGGCCACGGCCGCCGCCACCAACGCCCGCGAGGCGGCCACCAAGGCGCAGGGCTCCGCGTCCCGTGCCAAGGCGGCGGCCGACAGCGCCTGGTCGTCCTACATGGTCGCGGCCGGTTCCGCCGCAGCGGCACACGCGGCCGCGGCCGACGCCATCGACGCCTCCGAGGCGGCGGCGGCCGACGCCAAGGGCGCCAAGGAGCAGTCGGAGAAGGCCTCCGCGGCGGCCAAGGTCGCCAAGACGGAGGCGGCTGCCGCGCGCAGTGAGGCGCTGCAGACCGCTGCCTGGGCGGCGACGACGGCGGGCAAGGCCCTCGCGGCCGTGCAGTCCTCGCTCGCGGCCCGTGACTCCGCGGCCGCGGTGAACAAGCCGGCGAACGAGGCGATCTCGCTCGGCGGCCCGTTCCAGGAGGTCGACAGCTCTGCCGCGTTCGCGGTCCTGACCGGCCAGCAGTCCCTGACGATCGCACAGCAGCAGGCCGCCGCAGCGGCGGCCACGGCGAACCAGGCCGAAGGGTTCTCCGCCGAGGCGCAGGCCCTGGCCGCGCAGGCGGCCGCGGACATGAAGCTCGCGGCGCAGGCCTCCGCGGCAGCGGCGGCCGACGCCTCGCGCGCGGCCAAGGCGTACCAGCGGGCCCAGGCGTCGGCCACCCAGGCCGCGAAGGACTCCAAGGACGCCCAGGCGGCGGCGGGTCGTGCCGACGGCTACGCCATGGCGGCCGGCGAGGACGCCCTGGCGGCGTCGTCGGCGGCGATGGACGCGCAGGCCGACGCCAACGCGGCGGACGCGGCGGCGACCGAGGCGGAGAAGGACGCCGCCAACGCCCGTGCCGTGGCCACCAAGGCCGAGGAGGACGCGGCCAGCGCCCGCGCCACCGCCACCAAGGCGGAGGAGGACGCGACGGCGGCCGAGACGGCCGCGGCCGGTGCCAGGGACGCGGCGGAGGAGGCCCAGGCCGCCGCCGACCGCACGGAGAGGGGCGGCAGCAGCGAGCAGATCTCGCAGGGTGTCACCACCGGCATCAGCGACGTGTGGGCGGTCCTCGACCACATCGAGTACATCGGTGAGCCGAAGAACGTCAAGAAGGACAACTGCAACCCGATCGTGCACTTCGGGGACTGCAAGATCACGTCCGACGTCACGTACAAGTCGCACGTCGACGTGTACATGTGCATGGTGTCGTGGGAGTCGTACACGGACGCGGGCAGCTGCCCGGCCGCCGAGACCTACTACCTCGGCCCCGAGGTGACGAAGGCCGAGACGAAGACCCTCACCACCACGCTGACGATGGCCGAGTTCAACTCGGGCATCGATCCGGTCGAGATCCTGCTCGGCGACTTCATCGGCTGCGCCAAGCTGCTCACGCCGGGTGTCTCCGGCGGCAGCTGGGGCGACTGCGCCTGGGCGGCGAGCTGGTTCGTCGGCGGCGTGATCTTCCGGTCGGCGAAGGCCGGCGTGATGGCGCTGGACGCCGCCATGAAGACGGGCATCGGGTTCATCGACGCCTATCGGGCGCTCCGCACCATCGGTCTGACCGAGGCCGCCGTCCAGGGCATCATCAGCCGCCTTCTCCGGAAGCTCGGCGACGCGTGCGAGGCGGCGAACACCGGGACCTTCAAGCTCGCGGCGTTCTCCGTCGCGGCGGCCGACGACGACGTCGTCAAGGAATGCACCAAGATCCTCAGCGGTCTGGTGAAGGACGGCGATCACATCGCCCTCGGGGTGAACCCCCACTCGGACGATCTGGCCAGGGCCGTCGGCGCGGAGACGTTCAACAACAAGGCGTTCGGGGCCAACCTCCCGGCAGCCATGGGGATGGGGGAGCGCCCCATCTGGACGGTGGGTGTGGAGCGAGCGGTGGTCAACCCCAACGTGGAGCTCTCCGTGACCCTGGACGGTGTCGCCGGTGCCAAGAGCGCCGACGAGGCGCTGACCCTGCTTCTGCAGCGAGGGGACACGATCCCGAACAGTGACTGGGAGCTCATCCGGAAGTCCGGCTGGGGAACCGCATGGGAGATGGTCAAGGTCCGTGCGGCCCTCCGGATGGAGTACCGCAAGTGGGCGTCCATCAAGTGGTACATGATCAAGCTCGACGATGCCGGCAAGCCGGTGCTCGACGCGACCGGCAAGCCGGTGTTCGAGCGGGTGTTCCCGACGAAGTTGACGTACGCCAACGGAACGCCCGTGGACTAGCCAGAAGAAGATGGTGGGCATGACAGATTTCATCCGGGAGGGGCGGCTCTTCAGAGTCGTCGCGTTCCTCCCCTCGCACCGCGTGCTCTTCCTGGCCAGTGAGGCCACACTGGTGGACGGGACCACGACGAAGGTCGAGGTCTCCTTCGGGCATGTGGAACTGATGTTCCTCAAGCCCTTCTACCGGAACGGACTCCACATTCGGCGCGCGTCCGCCGCCGAGTTCGGCGTGCTCAGCGAACGGCACGGCATTCCGGCGGAGGACGCCGCCTACACCTGGATGCTGGATCCGGACGGCGAAAGCTTCGTCGTCGGCTCCCAGCCGAACTGGCGGGAGGCGGAGTACGAGCTGATGGGTGAGCGGGAGTCGTTGTACGACGGGCCCTGGCCGCCGGAGTTCCCGGCGGAATCGGGGAATGTCGGCTGACCGTCAAGAAGAAGGGGGCCGTCCCCGGTGCGGATGCACCGGGGACGGCCCCTCTCCGTTTCCGCGGCGTGCGTGTCAGCCCGTCGCGTCCGCGAGCCGCTTCAGCTGGGCCGTGATCACCGGCTCCGGGATCGCGGCCTTCTTCTGGTCCAGCATGTTCACGCCGTAGAACGCCGCGACGACGCCGCCGCTGCGGACGACCGTGTACGTCATGGGCACCTTCTGCTTGCCGATGTCGCCGGTGATCCGGTAGCCGACGGCCTCGTCGCCGAGCTTCGGCGCCGGGAGGCTCTCGACCTTGCCGTACGTGAGGCCCAGGGTCTTGAAGCCCTTGGGGCAGTCGGCGACGGCGGTGCGGAGTTCCTTCATGACCCGGGTGGCGTTGTCCTCGGAATGCGAGGCGAGCCACATGGAGCCGACGGTCGCGTTGGTGGCCTCGCCGGGCTGGAGGGAGCGGTGCACCGTGCTCACGGCGGGGATGTGCGTGAAGCCGCCGATGAGGCTGGCGAGCGGCTGGCAGGCCTTCTTGTCGGCCTCCATGCCGCGGCCGGCCTCGACCTCCGCCTTGGCGATCTTCTTGGCGTCGAAGCCCGCGGTCTTCCCGGTGATGGCGGCCTTTTCGAGGGCCTTTCCGTCGAGCGCCCCGAGGCGCTTCGCCTCGGCGGCCTCTTTCTCCTCGGGGCTCTGCTTGCCTTTCGCGCCGGCGCTTGCGCTCGCGCTCGCCTTCGGATTCTTGCCGTCGGAATCCGACGATTCGCCACTGCACGCGGACATCGCGAGAAGGGCCGGTATGACGGCGGCAATAGGGAGGGCCCTGCGCAGTTTCATGGACTTTCCTGGCATCTCTCGCTGACGAAGAATGAGCGGAATGATCTTACCGACGGTAGAGGGGCCCGCTCATTACGTTTTGACGTCGAATCAGCCGGTGCTCAGCCCGCGTCGGAAATGTCCGTGAGTTCTTTGAGTTCCCTTTCCATGTTCTCCCGCGCCTTCTCCTCCCACACCGCCGCGCCGTACGGCGTGTGGAAGAGGCGGGGGAGGGAGAGGAGCTGGCGGAGGACGGCCGCGCGGCCCGCCCGGAAGGCGTCCTCGGGGACGAAGGCGTACTCCTCGCGGACCGCCGCCGTATACCCCCTGTAGGTATCGGGGGCGGTGGCGAGGATCGCGAGGTCCGCGTCGCAGAGGGTCTCGCCGTTCAGGTCGCCCCCGTCGGGGTCGTGGGAGGCGGTCAGACGGACGAGCCGGGCCACCTCCCGCACCTCATGCACCGTCAGGCCCGCCTCGGTCAGGGCCCGTTCGGCCAGCGCGGCCGAGCGCTCCTCGTTCTCGGAGCGGTCCGGCCGGTAGACCGCGTCGTGGAACCAGGCGGCCAGGCGGACGAGTTCCAGCTCGCCGCCCTCCCCGCCCTGGTCGGCGAGTTCGTCGATGCGGTCGAGGACCGCCCGCAGGTGGTCGACCGTGTGGTAGCGGCGCTGCGGCTCGGCCCAGCGGGCGAGCAGGTTCCGGCCGTACGGGGCGGGGTCCGGGCCCTCGTGGCCGGACCGGGCGGCGCGCAGGGTGGCGTTCCAGCGCTGGAGCAGCTCGGGGTGTTCCTCGGCGGTCATGGGGGCATTCTGCCCGGCGCCGACCTCGGAGTGGGGGAGTCCGGTCCGCCCTCACCTCACTCTTACATACCCCCCATGGGTATGCTACGGTGCTCCGCGAAGGTACCCCCCTGGGGTATGCAGCAGCGAGTGAAGGGTCAGGGCAATGTCAACCGTCAATCCCCGGCGCTGGTGGGCACTTGTCGTGCTCGCCGCCGCTCAGTTCATGGTCATCATGGACACCTCGATCATCGGGGTCGCGCTCCCCGAGATGCAGAAGGACCTGGGCTTCACGCAGGGCGAGCTCCAGTGGGTCTTCAACGCCTACGTCATCGTCTTCGGCGGCCTGCTGCTCCTCGGCGGACGCCTCTCCGACCTCGTCGGGGCCCGCAAGATCTTCGTCACCGGCTGGGCCGTCATGATCGCCGGCTCGATCCTCGCCGCGGCCGCGCAGACCGCCTGGGTCGAGATCGCGGGCCGCGCCGTCCAGGGCGTCGGCGGCGCGCTCATCGCGCCCGCCGCGATGACCCTCCTGATGATGCTCTTCATGCACGACCCGAAGGAGCTCGGCAAGGCCATGGCGCTCTACGGCGCCGCGGCTCCCGCCGGTGGCACCGCGGGCGTCTTCCTCGGCGGTGTCTTCACCGAGTGGGCCGCCTGGCAGTGGGTCTTCATCATCTACATCCCGATCGGTCTCGCGACCCTCGCCGCGACCAAGCTCCTCCCGAACGTCGCGTCCCGCCGCGGTTCCGTCGACGTCCTCGGCGCCGTCGCCGTCACCGCCGGTCTCGCGCTCGCCGTCTTCGCCGTCGTCCGCGCCCCCGAGGTCGGCTGGGGCGCCACCGCCACGATTCTCGAACTGGTCGGCGCCGCTGCCCTGTTGATCCTCTTCTTCGTCATCCAGAAGAGCATCCGCGAGCCGCTCATGCCGCTCAGCGTCTGGCGGGTCCCGCGCCTCGGCTCGGCCAACCTGGCGATGACGCTGCTCGGAGCCGCCTGGATCCCGATGTGGTACTTCCTCAACCTGTACCTCCAGCAGGTCCTGGGCTACGGCGCCTTCGCCTCCGGTGCCGCGTTGCTCCCGATGACCGTGCTCCTCATGATCTTCATGACGGCCATCACCGCCCGGCTCATGATGAAGTTCGGGGCCAAGCCGCTTATCGGCATCGGTCTGCTCGTCCTCGCGGCCGGTCTGGTCTGGCTCGCGGCCGTCCCGCCGACCGGCACCTTCCTCGTCGACGTCCTGCCGGCCTCGCTCGTCGCCGCGCTCGGCATGTCCCTCGCCTACATCCCGGCGATGATCGCCTCGATGTCCGGTGCCCCGCAGGAGCAGGCCGGTCTCGCCTCCGGCATCGTCAACACCACCTACAACGTCGGCTCCGCGCTCGGCCTCGCCGCGCTGACCGCCGTCGCCATGTCCCAGGGCGCCGACCAGCTCGGCAACCTGCCCGCCCTCACGGACGGGTTCTCGTCCGCCTTCATCGGCGCCGCGATCATCGCCGCGGTCGGCGGTGTGATCACCCTCCTCGTCATGAAGAGCGACAAGGCCGTGGCCGCCGAGGCCGCCGCGCCCGCCCCGCAGGACGAGAAGGTCTCCGCCTGATCCGCCGGGCGCGTCACATCGCGTGTCGCACCCAGGGGCCGCCCGATGTCCGTCACCGGACGTCGGGCGGCCCCTTTCCCGTATCCGGAAAGGAAAGCCGTGGAACTGAACACCCGTGCCGTGCACGTCTTCAACGAACCCTTCCCCAGTGGCAGTTGGCCGCTCTCGGTGCCCCTCGTCCAGTCCTCCGCCTTCGCCTTCGACTCCGCCGTCGAGCTCGCCGAGGCGATGGCCGGACCCGACGGGCGGTACGTCTACAGCCGCCGCGGCAATCCGACCGTACGGGCCCTGGAGCAGACCCTCGCCGGTCTGGAGGGCGGCGCCGGGGCCATCGCCTTCGCCTCCGGCATGGGGGCCGTCAGCGGCGTCCTGCTCGCGCTCCTGCGGCCCGGCGACCGGGTGGTGGCCCAGCGCTGCCTGTACGGGGGCACCCACTCCGTCCTCGCCGACCTGGCCGAGCGGTACGGGATCGAGGTCGTCCGGATATCCGGCGACGACCCGGCCGAACTGGAGGCGGCGGCCGTCCACCCCGCCACCCGGCTCCTCGTCCTGGAGACCATCGCCAACCCCACCGGCCAGGTCCCCGACCTGCCGGGGCTGCTCGCCGTCGCCCGCGCGACGGGCGTGACGAGCCTCGTCGACAACTCGCTCGCCTCGCCCGTGCTGTGCCGCCCCCTGGAGCTGGGCGCCGACATCGTCGTCCACTCGACGACCAAGTACCTCTCCGGGCACTCCGACGTCCTCGGCGGCGTCGCCGTCTTCGCGGACGACGAGCTGCGGCACCGCGTGTGGCCCCGCACCGTCGAACTCGGCGCCTGCGCCGACCCGTTCGCCGCCTGGCTGACCCTGCGCGGGATACCCACCCTGCCACTGCGGATGCGCGAGCACTGCGCCAACGCCGTCTCGCTCGCCACGGCGCTCTCCGAGCGGGCCGAGGCCCGCGGCGACGTCACGGCCGTGCACTACCCGTGGCTCGCGGACCACCCCTCGCGGGAGAACGCCCGCAAGGTCCTCTCGGGCGGCGGCGGGCTGCTCTCCTTCGAGCTGGCCGGCGGCCGGCCGGCGGGCCGGGCCTTCGTCGAGCGCGTACGGGTGGCGAAGCTCGCGCTCTCCCTCGGCGGCGTGGAGACGCTCGTGACGCACCCCGCCTCCACCTCCCACCGCGAGCTGGACGCGGCGGCGCTGGACGCGGCGGGGATCGGCGCGGGCCTGGTGCGGATGTCCGTCGGCATCGAGGACGTCGAGGACCTCTGGTCCGACGTCGAACAGGCCCTCGGCTGACGGGAGTCCGTTCCTTTTCAGCCCCTCTCGGGTCCTTCTTTTGGGTTGACAAAATAAATGAATGATTCGTAGATTGGATGTCGCCAGGGAAAGACCACTCCTAGGTCAAGGGGGGCGCGCGATGCGCTACTTCGAGGACTTCCGGCCCGGCGACGTCCACGAGCTGGGCACCGTCACCGTCACGGCGGAGGAGGTGCTGGAGTTCGGCAGGCGCTTCGACCCGCAGCCCTTCCACACGGATCCCGAGCTCGCGGAGCGTTCGCAGTTCGGCGGACTGATCGCGAGCGGCTTCCACACGCAGTCGATGTTCATGCGGCGGTACGTGGACGGCCTGCTCGCCTACAGCGCCTGTATGGGCTCGCCCGGCATCGACGAGGTCCGCTATCTGCGGCCCGTCCGCCCGGGCGACGTCCTCACCGCGCGCGTCGAGATCCTCGGCTCCACCCCGTCGCCGTTCAACCGCGCCACCGGCACCGTCAAGCCGCGGTGCACGCTCGTGGCCCCCGACGGGACGGCCGTGTTCAGCATGATCCTGCACAGCATCTTCCGCCGGCGCCCCGCCGACTCCGAGGCCGACCATCTGTCGTCGATGCCCGCGGCCGAGGACCCCGTCGCCTGTGTGCGACCGGCCAAGACCTGTGTCCCGGCCATGAGCGCCTGACGAACCGTCCTTCGGCGGGCCCCTGAACACGGCCGTCCGTACACCGTTCATCAACCGAGTGAAGGGGGACCTCCTGTGGAGGCCGTATCCCGCACCGCCCAGTGGACCGCCGCCGCGCGCGCCCTGGAGACCGAGCGCGAGGACCGGCTGTTCGCCGATCCCTACGCGCGCACCGTCGCCGACCGGATCGGCTTCGAACTGCTCAAGCGCTACGACGGGGGCGGCATCGTGCCGTTCCTCGCCATCCGCACCACCTACCTCGACCGGGCCATAGTCAAGGCGGTGGAGGAGCGGGGCATCCGCCAGGTCGTCTTCCTCGCCGCCGGCATGGACACCCGCTTCTTCCGGCTGCCCTGGCCGGACGGCGTCACCGTCTACGAGCTCGACCGCCCCGCGCTCCTCGCCGCCAAGGCCGAGATGCTCGCGGACGAGCCGCAGCCCGCCGGCCGCACCCGGATCACCGTCCCGGTCGACCTCACCCAGGACTGGACCGGCCCCCTGAAGGAGGCGGGCTGGAAGAGCGAGGAGCCCGTCCTCTGGGTCGTCGAGGGCCTGCTGTTCTTCCTCCCCGAGCAGGCCGTGCGCACCCTCATCTCGACGCTCTCCGCGCACGCCGCGCCCGGCTCCGTGCTGCTCGGCGACGTCATCTCCCGGGCGGCCCTGGTCAACCCGCTGGCCCGCACCTTCCTCCAGGCCCTGAAGGACGACGGCAATCCGTGGCTCTTCGGCACCGAGGAGCCCGAGGCGCTGCTCGACGAGTGCGGCTGGGCCGTACGGGAGGTCAGGCAGCCCGGCGAGGAGGGCGCCGACTTCGAGCGCTGGCCCTACCAGGTCGCGCCGCGCGCCCTCCCCGGCGTACCGAGGTCGTTCCTCTTCACCTGCGACCTGCCCGGTGCGACCGGCGACCTGCCCACCCACAGCGAGGAGAAGGCGGCATGAGCGCCCACGACTTCCACCAACGGGTCATCACCGACGCCGGTGCGGCCGTCCGCGGTCTGACCGTCGCCCTCGGCGAGCGCCTCGGCCTGTACAAGGCGCTGGCCGAGCAGGGCCCGCTCACCGCAGCGCGGCTGGCGGAGACGACCGGCACGAACGAGCGGTACGTCGAGGAGTGGCTGCACGCCCAGCTCTCCGCCGGGTACGTCGAGCGGCACCCGAGCTCGCTCACGTACACGCTCCCCGCCGACCACGTCGAGGTCCTCGCCGACCCGACGGCCGTCACGTACGCCGCCGGGTTCTTCACCGCCCTGAAGGCGCTGTACGCCACCGAGGACCTGCTGGTCGAGGCGTACCGCACCGGTGACGGCGTCGGCTGGGCCGAGCACGACGCGGCCCTCGACACCGGCATGGGCTCCTTCTTCCAGCCCACGTACGAGCACAAGCTCGTCCCGGACTGGCTGCCCGCCCTGCACGAGGTCACCGACAAGCTCGCCGCCGGCGGCACCGTCGCGGACGTCGGCTGCGGCGTCGGCCACACCACGCTCCTCATCGCCAAGGCGTTCCCGCAGGCCACCGTCCACGGCTTCGACTACTCCGAAGAGGCCATCTCGATCGCCCGGGAGCTCGCCGAGGAGGCCGGCCTCTCCGACCGGGTCGTCTTCGAGGTCGCCTCGGCCGACGACTACCCGGGGTCCGGCTACGACCTGGTGTGCTTCTTCAACGCCCTCCACGACATGGGCGACCCGGTCGCCGCCGCCCAGCACGTCCACAAGTCCCTGGACGCGGACGGCACCTGGATGCTCGTCGAGTCGAACGTGTCGCCGCAGGACATCGACACGCAGACCCCCGCCGCCCGCATGTTCATGGCCCTGTCGGCCGTGATGTGCCTGCCCGTCGCGGTCGCGCAGCGCGGCCCGCACGCCCTCGGCAACCACTCCGGCGAGAAGGCCTTCCGGGGCATCGCGGAGGAGGCCGGCTTCACCCGCTGGCGCCGCGCCACGGAGACCGCGGTCAACGCCGTCTACGAAGTCCGGCCCTGAAGCCCCATGGCCCCGCACCCCCCGGCGCCTGAGGGCGAGTGAGCCGAAGGGGGCCGTCGGGGGAACGCGTCCGAGCGCGCGCAGTTCCCGAGGAACGAGGGAGCGAGCACGTACGGACGCGTGAGCCCGACTCAAGGCCCCCGGAGGCGAACCGAGCCCCGAAAAGAAGAGGAGCACCCCCATGGGCACTACCGCCCCCCTGCCGGTCACCGACCGGTTCATGGAAGTCCTGGAGCGGCTCAGCGAGCGCTCCGTCGAGGACTACTACAACCCGTACCAGACCTTCCAGTGGCCCGAGACGCTGGAGGAGAACCGTTTCTGGATGACGCCGGAGCTGCTCACCGTCTACGGCACCGAGCACTACGACACCCTCGGTGAGGAAACGCTTCAGCGCCTGTCGAAGTGGGAGTCCATCAACTTCTACAGCCTGAACGTGCACGGCATCCGCGAGCTCCTCATCGAGGTCGTCGGCCGCATCCACATGCCGGGCTTCGAGGTTCCCTCGGACTTCTTCCACCACTTCATCGGTGAGGAGAACGAACACATGTGGTTCTTCTCCGAGTTCTGCCGCCGCTACGGCCACAAGATCTACGGCTCCACCGCGATGCGCGCCGACGCGGCCTGGGAGCCCGAGGTCGAGAACTTCCTGGTCTTCACCCGCATCCTGTTCTTCGAGGAGCTGGTCGACCACTACAACTCCCGGATGGCGAAGGACGACTCCCTCTGCCACACCATCCGCGAGGTCAACCGCATCCACCACCAGGACGAGTCCCGCCACATCGCCTTCGGCCGTGAACTGGTCTCGCTCCTCTACAGCCGGATGTGCCAGTCGGTCGGCGCCGAACGGGTCCGGGAGGTCGAGGCGTACCTCAAGCGGTACGTCGTCTACAGCACCAACTCCCTCTACAACCCGCACGTCTACCGCGACGCCGGCATCCCGGACCCGCTGGCCCTGCGCAACTCGCTGGTCGCCGACGAGCGTCGCCGCCCGCACGAGCGCAAGGCCATCCGCAAGCCGCTCTCCTTCTTCCTGAAGACCGGGATCTTCTCCGACGACGTCCTGCCCGTCGTCTGAGCACACCCGCGAGACCTCCCACCCGAGAGGTGAAGAGATCATGACCGTGACGACCCCCGCGCAAGCCGGGGCCCCCGAGACAGTCGGGGAAACCACCGTCGGGGAAACCCCGGCCGATCCGCAGCGCGAGCCGCAGCCCGCCCGCCCGGGCACAACCCGGGGCCTGCCCTCGCTCGGCCCGGAGGGGACCCGCCTCCTGCGGCTCCTCGACGACACCTTCGAAGGCTGGGGAACGGCCGCGGGCGCCCGCCCGATGACCATGCCCCCGCTCCTGCCGGCCGCCGACCTGGCCAAGCTGGACTACTACGACAACTTCCCGCACCAGGCCGTCGTCGCCGCCCCGCTCGACCTGGAGCGCCGCGCGACCACGCCCTTCTCCGCGGACACCGGCTGCTTCCCGAGCGACGCCCTCGAACCGGCCGCGCTCGGACTGCCCTCGGCGTCCTGCTACGCCGTCTACCTCGACCACCAGGGCACCCAGGTCGCGGACGACACCCTCGTGACGATCTGCTCCTGGTGCTTCCGCAAGGAGACCCACTACGAGGGCATGCGGCGCCAACTCGGCTTCCGCATGCGGGAGATCGTCGCCATCGGCGCGCGCGAGCACGCCGAGACGCACCTCGCCGACTTCACCGCCCGCATCCAGGCCTTCGCGACGGCGCTCGACCTGCCGCTCCGCAAGGAGGCCGCCTGCGACCCGTTCTTCGACAAGGGCGGCTCCAAGGCGCTCCTCCAGCGGCTCACCCCGGTGAAGTACGAGTTCCTGTACGAGGACCTGGCGATCGCCTCGGTCAACACGCACCGGAACTTCTTCGGCGACCGGTGCGACATCACCCTGGAGTCGACCGGCGGAGCGGCCTTCACCAGCTGCGTCGCCTTCGGCCTGGAGCGATGGCTGTCCGCACTGACCCGGCGCCACGGCAGCTGGGAGTCCGCCACCCAGGCGGTGCTCGACGCGAACGCCCGCCTGCGGGCCGATGCGAGTGGCGCGGCCGGGCCGGTGATCTGACGTGCCGGCCCGTCCCGCAGCCCCGCCGGCGGGCGGCCTGGGGTGGGCGAACCTCGGCATGGACATCGTGTCCGTCAACCGTGTCCGCAGGCTCCTCGCCCAGTACGGCGAGACGTTCTTCGAGCGGATGCTCACCCCCGGCGAGCTCGCCGACTGCCGTACGTCCTCCGGGCTCGACGTCCTGAGCCTGTGCGGGCGGATCGCGGCCAAGGAAGCGGCCTTCAAGACCTTACGGGTCAGGGGCAGGTTCCTGCCCTGGCCGGACATCGTCGTACGGCGCTCCGAGGGCGGCTGGCCGCTCGTGGAGCTCCACCGGGCCGCCGCCGAGATGGCCGCCGAGTCCGGGATCACCGAGATCACCGTGTCCATCAGCCACGACGTGGACTACGCGGTGGCGGTGGCCGCCCCGATCATCACGGCCGCCCCGGTCATCGCCCCCACCCCGGTCATAGCCCCCACCCCGGTCATCGCCCCCACCCCTTCCGTATCCAGTCCAACAGCAGCAGCTGGTACCAGCTAAAGGAGATCAACCATGGCCGACGGCCTGCAGACGGTGAAGAACTGGATCCTCGACCGTCACCCCGAGCGCGACGACATCGCCTCCGACCTCGACCTGATCGAGAACCGGCTCATCGACTCGCTGTCCTTCGTCGAGTTCGTCTTCCTCCTGGAGCAGGAGAGCGGCACCTCCATCCAGATGGAGACCCTCGAAGTCGAGTCGATCCGCACCCTCGGCGCCATCGAGCAGCACTTCTTCAAGGCCCCGGCGGAGGTCCAGGCATGAGCCGCCGCCTCTTCACCTCGGAGTCCGTGACCGAGGGACACCCCGACAAGATCGCCGACCGGATCAGCGACACCATTCTCGACGCGCTGCTCACCGAGGACCCGTCCTCGCGCGTCGCGGTCGAGACCCTGATCACCACGGGTCAGGTGCACATCGCCGGCGAGGTCACCACCACGGCGTACGCGCCGATAGCGAAGCTGGTGCGCGAGGCCGTCCTCGACATCGGCTACGACTCCTCCGCGAAGGGCTTCGACGGCGCCTCCTGCGGCGTCTCGGTGTCCATCGGCGCCCAGTCGCCGGACATCGCGCAGGGCGTCGACACGGCCTACGAGTCCCGGGTCGAGGGTGCGGGCGACGAGCTCGACGCCCAGGGCGCCGGCGACCAGGGCCTGATGTTCGGCTACGCCTGCGACGACACCACCGAGCTGATGCCGCTGCCGATCGCGCTGGCCCACCGCCTGGCGCGCCGGCTGACCGAGGTCCGCAAGAACGGCACCGTGCCGTACCTGCGGCCCGACGGCAAGACGCAGGTCACCATCGAGTACGACGGGTACCGCCCGGTCCGCCTCGACACGGTGGTCGTGTCCTCGCAGCACGCCGCCGACATCTCCGTCGAGGGCCTCCTCACCCCGGACGTCCGCGAGTACGTCGTCGAGCACGTCCTCAAGGAGCTCGTCGAGGAGGGCGTCAGCCTGGAGTCCGACGGCTACCGGCTCCTGGTCAACCCGACCGGGCGCTTCGAGGTCGGCGGCCCGATGGGCGACGCCGGACTCACCGGCCGGAAGATCATCATCGACACGTACGGCGGGATGGCCCGGCACGGCGGCGGCGCCTTCTCCGGCAAGGACCCGTCGAAGGTGGACCGCTCGGCGGCGTACGCGATGCGCTGGGTCGCGAAGAACGTCGTCGCGGCCGGTCTCGCCCGCCGCTGCGAGGTGCAGGTCGCGTACGCGATCGGCAAGGCGGAGCCCGTCGGCCTCTTCGTGGAGACCTTCGGCACCGGCACCCTCCCGGACGAGCGGATCCAGGAGGCCGTCAGCGAGGTCTTCGACCTGCGGCCGGCCGCGATCATCCGCGACCTGGACCTCAAGCGGCCGATCTACGCGGAGACGGCGGCCTACGGCCACTTCGGCCGCGAGCTCCCGGAGTTCACCTGGGAGCGCACGGACCGCGTGGAGGCCCTCAAGAAGGCAGTGGAGGCGTAGTCCATGCGTATCGCTGTCACGGGATCCATCGCGACCGACCATCTGATGACCTTCCCCGGCTGGTTCAGCGAGCAGCTGCTCGCCGACCGGCTGGACCGGGTCTCCCTGTCGTTCCTCGCCGACAACCTGGAGGTCAGGCGCGGCGGAGTGGCAGCGAACATTGCCTTCGGGCTCGGTGTGCTCGGGCTGCGGCCCGCCCTCGTGGGCGCGGTCGGCGCCGACTTCGAGCCGTACCGGGTCTGGCTCAAGGACCACGGTGTGGACACCGACTCGGTGCGCGTCAGCGAGTCGCTCCACACCGCCCGTTTCGTCTGTACCACCGACCGGGCCCAGAACCAGATCGCCACCTTCTACGCGGGGGCGATGGCCGAGGCGCGCGAGATCGACCTGCGGGACGTGGTCGCGCGCACCGGCCGGCTGGAACTGGTCCTGGTCTCCCCGGACGACCCCCAGGCCATGCTCCGGCACACCCGCACCTGCCGTGACCTGGGGATTCCCTTCGCCGCCGATCCGTCGCAGCAGTTGGCGCGGCTGGACGGCGCGGAGGTGCGGGAGCTGGTGGACGGGGCGCGGTTCCTCTTCACCAACGAGTACGAGACGGCCCTGCTCCTGGAGAAGTCCGGCTGGAGCGAGGCCGAGGTGCTGGGCAGGGTCGGCACCTGGGTCACCACGCACGGCGAGGCGGGTGTCCGCATCCGCGGCGCGGACCGCGCCACGCTCGCCGTCCCGGCGGTGGAGGTCGCCGGGGTCGTCGACCCGACCGGCGTCGGCGACGCCTTCCGGGCGGGCTTCCTCGCCGGAACGCTGTGGGGCGTGCCCGAGCGGTGCGCGGCGCAGCTGGGCTGCGCGGTCGCGGCGACCGTCCTCGACTACGTGGGGACGCAGGAGTACCGGCTGCACCGGGACTCGCTCCTGGACCGGATCAGGACGACGTACGGGGTGGGCTGCACGGCCACCCTGGTCACCCATCTGAGGGGACTGTCATGAGGGGGCTGACGTGAGCACCGCGAGGAGGTCCCTGCGGGAGGAGTTCGCCACGCGGGTCGTGGTGGCCGACGGGGCGATGGGCACGATGCTCCAGGCCGCCGACCCGACGATGGACGACTTCCGGAACCTCGAAGGCTGCAACGAGATCCTCAACCTCACGCGCCCCGACATCGTCGCCTCCGTCCACGACGCCTACTTCTCGGTCGGCGTGGACTGCGTCGAGACCAACACCTTCGGGGCGAACCTCGCCGCGCTCGCCGAGTACGGCATCGAGAACCAGGTGTACGAGCTGTCCGAGGCCGGCGCCCGGATCGCCCGTACCGCCGCCGACGCGCACACGGCGGCCGACGGCCGCCCCCGCTGGGTCCTCGGCTCCATGGGCCCCGGTACGAAGCTGCCGACCCTCGGCCACGTCACGTACGAGCCGCTGCGCGACGCCTTCCAGCAGAACGCGGAGGGCCTGATCCGCGGCGGCGCGGACGCCCTCCTCATCGAGACCTCGCAGGACCTGCTCCAGACGAAGGCGGCCGTCATCGGCGCCCGCCGGGCCCTGGAATGGGTCGGCGTGGAGCTGCCCGTCATCGTGCAGGTCACGGTGGAGACGACGGGCACGATGCTGCTCGGCTCGGAGATCGGCGCGGCGCTGACCGCCCTGGAGCCGCTCGGCATCGACATGATCGGCCTGAACTGCGCCACGGGCCCCGCCGAGATGGCGGAGCACCTGCGGCACCTGTCCCGGCACGCCCGCATCCCGATCTCCGTCATGCCCAACGCGGGCCTGCCCGTCCTCACCTCGGACGGCGCCCACTACCCGCTGTCCCCGGCCGAACTGGCCGACGCGCAGGAGAGGTTCGTCCGCGAGTACGGGCCGGCGCTGGTCGGCGGCTGCTGCGGGACGACCCCCGAGCACCTGCGGGAGATCGTGGAGCGGGTGCGGGGCGCGGCCGTCCTCGACCGGCGGCCGACGCCGGAGCCGGGCGCGTCCTCCCTGTACAGCCACGTGCCGTTCCGGCAGGACACCGCGTACCTGGCGATCGGCGAGCGGACCAACGCCAACGGTTCGAAGAAGTTCCGCGAGGCCATGCTCGACGGCCGCTGGGACGACTGCGTCGAGATGGCCCGCGACCAGATCCGCGAGGGCGCGCACCTGCTCGACCTGTGCGTGGACTACGTCGGCCGTGACGGCACGGCGGACATGGCGGAGCTGGCGGGCCGGTTCGCGACGGCCTCCACCCTGCCGATCGTCCTCGACTCGACCGAGATCGCGGTGCTGCGGGCCGGCCTGGAGAAGATCGGCGGCCGGGCCGTCGTCAACTCGGTGAACTACGAAGACGGCGACGGCCCCGAGTCGCGGTTCGCGCAGGTCACGGCCCTCGCGAGGGAGCACGGTGCGGCGCTGATGGCGCTGACGATCGACGAGGAGGGCCAGGCCCGGAGCGTCGAGCACAAGGTGGCCGTCGCCGAACGGCTCATCGACGACCTCACCGGGAACTGGGGGATCAGGGAGTCGGACATCCTGATCGACACCCTCACCTTCACGATCTGCACGGGCCAGGAGGAGTCCCGCAAGGACGGCGTCCACACGATCGAGGCGATCCGCGAACTGAAGCGCCGCCACCCGGACGTCCAGACCACGCTCGGCCTCTCCAACATCTCCTTCGGTCTGAACCCGGCCGCGCGGATCGTCCTCAACTCGGTCTTCCTCGACGAGTGCGTCCGGGCCGGCCTGGACTCGGCGATCGTCCACGCGTCGAAGATCCTGCCGATCGCCCGCCTGGAGAAGGAACAGGTCGAGGTCGCGCTCGACCTCATCCACGACCGCCGCAGGGAGGGCTACGACCCGCTGCAACGGTTCCTGGAGATGTTCGAGGGCGCGACGGCGAAGTCCCTCAAGGCGGGCAAGGCCGAGGAGCTCCTCGCGCTGCCGCTCGACGAGCGGCTCAAGCGCCGGATCATCGACGGCGAGAAGAACGGCCTGGAGGCGGACCTCGATCTCGCGCTCGCGGAGCGCCCGGCCCTGGAGATCGTCAACGACGTCCTCCTGGACGGCATGAAGACCGTGGGCGAGCTCTTCGGCTCCGGCCAGATGCAGCTGCCGTTCGTGCTCCAGTCCGCCGAGGTCATGAAGAGGGCCGTCGCCCATCTCGAACCGCACATGGAGAAGACGGACGCGGACGGCAAGGGCACCATCGTCCTCGCCACGGTCCGCGGGGACGTCCACGACATCGGCAAGAACCTCGTCGACATCATCCTCTCCAACAACGGCTACAACGTCGTCAACATCGGCATCAAACAGCCCGTCTCCGCGATCCTGGAAGCGGCGGAACAGCACCGGGCCGACGTCATCGGCATGTCGGGTCTCCTCGTGAAGTCCACCGTGATCATGAAGGAGAACCTCCAGGAGCTGAACGGCCGCGGCCTCGCCGCCACCTTCCCCGTGATCCTCGGCGGCGCCGCCCTCACCAGGGCGTACGTCGAACAGGACCTCCACGAGCTGTACGAGGGCGAGGTGCGGTACGCCCGCGACGCCTTCGAGGGCCTGCGCCTCATGGACGCGCTCATGGGCGTCAAGCGAGGCGTTCCCGGAGCCGTACTCCCGCCGCTCAAGCAGCGGCGCGTGCCCAAGCGGGAGACGCAGGTCGCTCCTGAGGTGCGGGAGCCCGAGCCGGCCGGCCGCTCCGACGTCGCCACCGACAACCCCGTACCCGAGCCCCCCTTCCTCGGCACCAGGGTCGTCCGGGACATCCCGCTCGCCGAGTACGCCCCCTGGCTCGACGAGACGGCCCTCTTCAAAGGCCAGTGGGGCCTCAAGGACGACGCGACCATCGAGACGGAGGGCCGGCCCCGGCTGCGCGCGCTGCTCGACCGCGTCGAGCGCGAGGGCCTCGTCGAAGCAGCCGTCGTCCACGGCTGGTTCCCCTGTGTGTCCAAGGGCGACGACCTGATCGTCCTGGACGAGGACGGAGGCGAGCGGACCCGCTTCTCCTTCCCCCGCCAGCAGCGGGGCCGCCGCCTCTGCCTGGCCGACTTCCACCGCGCCGAGGACTCCGGCGAGGTGGACGCGGTCGCCCTCCAGGTCGTCACCGTCGGCTCCCGGATCGGCGAGGAGACGGCCAGGCTCTTCGCCGCGGACGCCTACCGCGACTACCTCGAACTCCACGGTCTCTCCGTCCAGTTGGCGGAGGCGCTCGCCGAGTACTGGCACGCGCGGGTACGGGCGGACTGGGGCATCGCGGGAACGGACCCCGCCGGCATCGCCGGCATGCTCCGCACCGAGTACCAGGGCTGCCGCTACTCCCTCGGCTACCCGGCCTGCCCCGACCTGGAGGACCGGGCGAAGATCGCCGCCCTCCTGCGCCCGGAGCGGATCGGGGTCGAGCTGTCGGAGGAGTACCAGCTGCACCCCGAGCAGTCGACGGACGCGATCGTGGTCCACCACCCGGAGGCGAGCTACTTCAACGCGGGAGGCCGCAGATGAGCGTGACCTTCTCCTTCGAGTTCTTCCCGCCGAAGAGCGAGCGCGGAGAACAGACCCTCTGGGACGCGATCCGCCGCGTGGAGGCGCTGTCCCCGGACTTCGTCTCCGTGACGTACGGCGCCGGCGGCTCGTCCCGCGACCGGACCATCGAGGTCACGAAGCGGATCGTGACGGAGACGACGCTGCGACCCGTGGCCCACCTGACGGCCGTCGGGCACTCGGTCGCCGAACTGCGGGCCATCATCGGCGCGTACGCGGACGCCGGGGTACGGGACGTGCTCGTGCTGCGCGGCGACCCGCCGGGCGATCCGCGCGGCGCCTGGACCCCGCACCCGCAGGGCTTCACGTACGCGTACGAACTCGTGGAGCTCGTACGGTCGTTGGGCGACTTCAGAATCGGGGTGGCCGCCTTCCCCGAGGGCCACCCGCGATCCGCGACCCCGGCCGCCGACCTCGCGCACTTCGTCGCCAAGTGCCGGGCCGGCGCCGACTACGCCATCACGCAGATGTTCTTCGACCCGGAGGACTACCTGCGGCTGCGGGACCGGGTCGCGGCCGCCGGCTGCGACACCCCGATCATCCCGGAGATCATGCCCGCCACCGACGTGCGCCAGATCCGGCGCTTCGCCGAGCTGAGCGACGCCGCCTTCCCCGAGGACCTGGCGCACCGCCTGGAGGCGGCGAAGGACGACCCGGCGGCCGCGTACCGCATCGGCGTCGAGCACGCGACGCGGATGGGCCTGCGGCTGCTCGACGAGGGCGCGCCGGGCCTGCACTACATCACGTTGAACAAGTCGACGGCGGCCCTGGAAATCCACCGGACCATCATGAGTACAAGGAGCGTTGTCCGTGTCTGAGTTCACTGACTTCAAGGTTGCCGACATCGGCCTCGCCGACTTCGGGCGCAAGGAGATCACCCTCGCCGAGCACGAGATGCCGGGCCTGATGTCGATCCGCCGGGAGTACGCGGCGGCGCAGCCGCTGGCCGGCGCCCGCGTCACCGGCTCCCTGCACATGACCGTGCAGACCGCCGTCCTCATCGAGACGCTGGTCGCGCTCGGCGCCGAGGTCCGCTGGGTGTCCTGCAACATCTACTCGACGCAGGACCACGCGGCCGCCGCGATCGCCGCCGCCGGGATCCCGGTCTTCGCCTGGAAGGGCGAGACCCTGGAGGAGTACTGGTGGTGCACGGAGCAGGCGCTGACCTGGCCCGGCGCCGACGGCCCCAACATGATCCTGGACGACGGCGGTGACGCCACCCTCCTCGTCCACAAGGGTGTGGAGTACCAGAAGGCCGGCGAGGTCCCGGACCCGTCGACCGCCGAGAACGACGAGCACCGGGTGATCCTGGAGCTGCTGCGGAGCACCACCCTGGACTGGGGCACGATCGCCGCCGCCATCCGCGGGGTGACGGAGGAGACCACGACGGGCGTCCACCGCCTGTACGAGATGCACCGCGAGGGTGCGCTGCTCTTCCCGGCGATCAACGTGAACGACGCCGTGACGAAGTCGAAGTTCGACAACAAGTACGGCTGCCGCCACTCCCTGATCGACGGCATCAACCGTGCGACGGACGTCCTGATCGGCGGCAAGACGGCCGTGGTCTTCGGCTACGGAGACGTCGGCAAGGGCTCGGCGGAATCCCTCCGCGGCCAGGGCGCCCGCGTCATCGTCACCGAGATCGACCCGATCTGCGCGCTCCAGGCGGCGATGGACGGCTACCAGGTGGCGACGCTGGAGGACGTGGTCGAGACGGCCGACATCTTCGTCACGACCACCGGCAACAAGGACATCATCATGGCGTCCGACATCGCCCGCATGAAGCACCAGGCGATCGTCGGGAACATCGGCCACTTCGACAACGAGATCGACATGGCCGGCCTGGCGCGGATCCCGGGGATCGTGAAGGACGAGGTCAAGCCGCAGGTCCACACGTGGACGTTCGAGGACGGCAAGGTCGTCATCGTCCTGTCCGAAGGCCGCCTCCTCAACCTCGGCAACGCCACGGGCCACCCCTCCTTCGTGATGTCGAACTCCTTCGCGGACCAGACGCTGGCCCAGATCGAGCTGTTCACGAAGCCGGAGGAGTACCCGGTGGACGTGTACACGCTGCCGAAGCACCTGGACGAGAAGGTCGCCCGGCTGCACCTCGACGCCCTCGGCGTGCGGCTGACGACGCTCCGCCCCGAGCAGGCGTCGTACATCGGGGTCCCGGTGGAGGGCCCGTACAAGCCGGACCACTACCGCTACTGAGCCGGCATGTGTACGGACTGCACGGACGACACCCGTGACCCCTGGCTCCCGGACCGGCTCCTGAGAACGGAGCGGGACCTGTTGATGCCGCTGCTGCGCCGTACGCCCCCGGAGGCGTACGAACTGCGCACCGCCTGCCCCGGCTGGACGGCCCGGCAGGTCGTCGCCCACTGCGGGGCGGCCCTCGTCCGGATCGTCGAGGGCCGCCTGGAAGAGGGCGTGTTCCTGCCGGAGGCCAACGCCTGCGACGTCGCCGAACGCGAGGACTGGCCGCTCGGGCGGATCCTCGACGAACTCGAACGCGGTCTGACGGAGGCGGGCCCGGTCATCGCCGAGCGCGAGGACGGCCGCCTCGACGCGGTCGCGCTCGGCGAGTGGGTCCACGCCGGGGACGTGCGGGAGGCCTTCGGCGAACCGGGGGCGTACTGCGGGGAGAGCCTGGACCTGGCCCTCCCGCTCCTCTCGGTCACGAGCCGCAAACGGGAGACGCCCCGCCTGGTGGGCGTCCTGGACGGCCGGGAGGACCACCCGGTGGCCCTCGGCAACGAGGTCGAGGGCCGCGACCCGGCCCGCTTCCACGGCGACGCGGCGACCCTGATCCGCATCTACTCGGGCCGCCCGCTGGTCCGCACCCGCTACGAACTGACAGGCGCCACAGAACACGAACTACTCATCTACCGCTGAGGGGCGCGGGGCCGGCGAGGCGGGAGGGGCGCCCGCCCCGCTCCCATGCGTTCCCTCGCCCGAAGGGACCTCCATGCCCGGCACGCTCGACCGACTCCTCCGCGCCGAAGCCCACGCGCGCCCCGACGCCACCGCCGTGGCGTACGACAGCGACACGCTCACCTTCCGCGAGCTGGCGGAAGGCGCCACCGTCCTCGCCGCCTACCTCCGCACCCTCGGCGCCGGCCCGGACGCCCGCATCGGCGTCCACGTGGACCCATCACTCGAACTGGTGATCGGTGCCTGGGGTGTCGTCTGCTCCGGCGCCGCCTACGTCCCGCTCTCCCCGGAGTACCCCGAAGAGCGTCTCCGCTACATGATCGAGGACAGCGGCGCCGGCATCGTCTTCACGCAGGAACGCTTCAGCACCCGCGTCGCGGAACTCGCCCCGCCCGGCACCACCGTCGTCACCCTCAAGGACGCCGTCCAGCACGCCTGGCGCACGGCGGGCGAGGAACCGCCGGCGTACGACATCCGCGACACCGACCTCGCGTACGTCATCTACACCTCCGGCTCCACCGGCAGACCCAAGGGCGTCATGATCGAGCACCGCTCGATCGTCGCCCAGATGCGCTGGATGGCGGCCGAGCACCGACTGGGACCGCAGCACACCGTCTTACAGAAGACGCCCATGAGTTTCGACGCCGCCCAGTGGGAGATCCTCGCCCCCGCCGTCGGCGCCCGCGTCGCCGTCGGCCCGCCCGGCGTCTACCGCGACCCCGAGGCCCTGATCGACACCGTCCGCGCGCACGGCGCGACGATGCTCCAGGGCGTGCCGACCCTCCTCCAGGCCCTGGTCGACACCGAACGCCTCGGCACCTGCACCACCCTCCGCCGGGTGTACTCGGGCGGCGAGATCCTCTCCCGGAACCTGGCGGCCCAGCTCCTCGCCGAACTCCCGGACGCCGAGCTGATCAACCTCTACGGCCCCACCGAGTGCACCATCAACGCCTCCTCGCACACGGTGGCACGCGAGACCCTCTCCGAAGGCCCGTCCGCGATCCCCATCGGGAGACCGGCGCACGACACGACCTTCCACATACGCGACGGCGAGCTGTGCATCGGCGGGGTCCAGGTGGCGCGGGGGTACCTGGACCGACCGGAGCTCACCGCCGAACGCTTCATCACCACCGACACCGGCGAACGCCTCTACCGCACCGGCGACCTGGCCCACTGGAACGACGACGGCACCGTCCAGTTCGCGGGCCGCGCCGACAACCAGATCAAGCTGCGCGGCTTCCGCGTCGAGCTGGACGAGATCGCCCTCGCCATCGAGAACCACGACTGGGTCAAGAACGCGGCGGTCATCGTCAAGAACGAGCCCCGCACCGGCTTCCAGAACCTCGTCGCCTGCGTCGAGCTCTCCCCGAAGGAAGCGGCCCTGATGGACCAGGGCAACCACGGCGCCCACCACCAGTCCAAGGAGTCCAAGCTCCAGGTCAAGGCCCAGCTCTCCAACGCCGGCGCCCGCGACGACGCCGACCTGGCCGGCCGCCCGGCCGTCGCCCTCCCGGGCCGCACCCCGACCGCCCGCATGCGCCGCACGGTCTTCGCCCGCAAGACGTACCGCTTCTACGAGGGCGGCGAGGTCACCCGCGCCGACGTCCTGGCGGCCCTGGCCCGCCGCCCGGAGGGCATCGGCTCCCGCACGGTCGGCAGCCTCACCCTGGCCGACCTGGGGGAAATCCTCCGCTGGTTCGGCCAGTTCACGAGCGAGGAACGGCTCCTCCCGAAGTACGGCTACGCCTCGCCGGGCGCGCTGTACGCCACGCAGCTGTACGTGGAGGCGCGGGGGATCGCGGGCCTGGCACCGGGTACGTACTACTACCACCCGGTACGCCACCACCTGTACCTGACGGAACCGCTCACGGCCACCGGCGGCCCGACCGGCGCCCCCGCCCTCCGCCTGACCTTCCAGGGCAAGCGCTCCGCCATCGAGCCGGTCTACAAGAACAACATCCAGGAGGTCCTGGAGATCGAGACGGGCCACATGGTGGGCCTCTTCGAGGAGATCCTCCCGGGCTACGGCCTCGACATACGCCCCGCCGAGGACGGCGGCTTCGAGGTGGTCCCGTACGACGCGGAGGCGCCCGGGACGGAGCCGGAGGTGGACGTCTACGTCCAGGCCCACCCGAACGGCATCACGGACCTTCCGCAAGCCCAATACGCCTACACCAACGGCGAGTTGACGCCCATTTCTTCCTCCCTCATCGAGAAGAAGCACGTGATCGCCATCAACCAGGCGGTCTACGAGCGGGCCGCGCTCGGCATCACGGTGATCAGCCGCACGCAGGACACCCGGCGCGCCTACGTCGACCTCGGCCGCGCCCTCCAGCGACTCCAACTGGGCGACCACGGCCTGGGGTTCATGTCCTCCGGCTACAGCTCGAAGTCGGGCCACCCGCTCCCGGCGGCCCGCCGCACGGACGAGATCCTCACGGCGGCGAACCTCCCGACCGGCCCCTCGTACTTCTTCGTCGGGGGCAGGGTCAGCGAGGAGCAGCGGCTCAGCGAGGGCATGTACGAGGACACGGTCCACATGAAGGGCCCGGCGGAGATGATCCGCGACGACCTCGTCCACCACCTGCCCGACTACATGATCCCGAACCGGGTCGTCGTCCTCGACCGGCTGCCCCTGTCCGCGAACGGCAAGGTCGACACGAAGGCGCTCGGCGACCTGGCCGTGGTCAACGCCGGCCTGCACGGCCGCCCGCACGTCCTGCCGAGGACGCGCACGGAGGGCAGGCTCGCGGAGATCTGGGCGGCGGCGCTCAAGTACGAGGAGGTCGAGACGGTCTCCGTCCTGGACGACTTCTTCGAGTCGGGCGGCAACTCGCTGATAGCGGTGGCCCTCATCACGAAGATCAACCGCACCTTCGGCGCCCGGCTCCCCCTCCAGATTCTCTTCGAGTCGCCGACGATCGAGAAGCTCGCCCACCGGGTGGACGGCGCCGCCGCGACCCCCGCCTCCCGGCTCGTACGGCTGCACGCGGCCGGCGCGCGGTCCCCGGTGTACTGCTGGCCGGGCCTCGGCGGCTACACGATGAACCTGCGGCACCTGGCCGAGGAGATCGGCATCGACCGCCCGTTCTACGGGGTGCAGGCCTACGGCATCAACCGGGGCGAGGAGCCGTACGCCACGATCCGCGAGATGGCGGCGGCCGACGTCGCCGCGATCCGCCGCCGCCAGCCCACGGGCCCGTACACCCTCTGGGGCTACTCCTTCGGGGCCCGGGTCGCCTTCGAGTCCGCGCACCTCCTGGAGGCGGCGGGCGAACAGGTGGAGAACCTCTTCCTCGTCGCCCCCGGCTCACCGAAGGTCCGCTCCTCGGAGACGGGCGGGGCGTCGTACGGGAACCCGGCGTTCGTGACGATCCTCTACTCGGTCTTCGCGGGCGAGATCGACCCGACGGTCGAGGCGAAGGACCGCACGTCCTTCGTCGCCCTGGTCGCGGACCGCTTCCCGTCCCTGGACCCGGACCTGATCGCCCGCATCGTCGCGATCGTCGAGGAGACCTTCGAGTTCACGTACACCTTCAAGGAACTCACGGAACGCCAAGTGCGCTGCCCCGTCACCCTCTTCAAGGCGGAAGGCGACGACTACTCCTTCCTGGAGAACACCGAGGGCTGGTCGACCCGCCCCCCGACGGTGGTGGAACTCGACGCGGACCACTACAGCCTCCTGCGCCAGCCCGACCTGAAGGAACTCGTCAAGAAGATCCGCTACCGACTGGGGGAGTAGCGGCGCGTCCCGCAGCCGGTGCCGGGGGCGATCGGGTGGGGCCGGAGGGGATCCAAGGGGTCGGTGTTCATGGGGGCCATCATTCCTCTCCCTCTCCTCCGGAATCCTCGTATCGGGCGGCCATCGCGGCGGCGCGCAGGCGCAGGGCGGTGCGCAGCGACCGCGGGGCCAGGGCTTCCGCGGCCGTGCCGAGCTGCCACAGCGCCCATTCGGCGTGCCACGCGTCCTGGAACGTCACCTTCAGCAATATGCGGCCGTCCGCGTCGGGTTCCTCCGCGCGGACGGCCAGTGCGGTGTCCAGCAGGTCCTCCCGCCGTCCCGGGTTCACGCGCACCAGCACGGTGAGGTGGTTGTCGGAGAGGAACCGCGCGGCGCGCTCGCGCCAGATCCGGTCCAGGTCGACCCGGTTCGGCCGCTCCGCCGGTTCGGGGAGCTCCTCGGCGGCCAGCACCCGCGACAGCCGGTAGGTGCGGTCCTCACCGGATCTCGTGGCCAGCAGATAGCCCCGGTCCCGGACGGTGACCAGGCCGATCGGGTCCACCGTGCGCCACTCCGGTGTCCGGTCCGCGGCCGCCGCGTAGTGGATGCGCAGCTTGTGCCCGGCGAGTACGGCGCGCCGCACCACGACCATCGTGGTGCCCGCCACCTCCTCCTGGACCAGCCGGCGGGAGAGCAGGTCGGTCTCCGGTTCGACGAGGAACCGCTGGGCCGCGTCGCTCGCGGAGGCCCGGTGGCTTTCGGGCAGCGCGTCGACCACCTTCCGCCGGGCCGAGGCGAGCGCCGGGCCGAGGCCGAACAGCCGCTCGTCGCGCCCCGATCCGGCGGCCAGCAGGGCGAGCGCCTCGTCGTGGTTCAGCCCGGTGAGCTCGGTCCGGAACCCGGGCAGCAACGCGAATCCGCCGTGCCGGCCGCGCTCGGCGTAGACCGGGACGCCGGCCGCGGACAGCGCTTCGATGTCACGGAGCACGGTGCGGGTGGACACCTCCAGCTCACGGGCCAGCGTGTCCGCCGTCAGCCGACCGCGCTGCCGGAGCAGCAGCACCAGGGAAACCAGCCGGTCGGCGCGCATGCGGGAACCCTAACGAAATACATGACAGAGGGTGTCGTGATGCGCTGCGAGGTTCGTCCCACGACGTCGAAGCCGACGGTCGACCGATGAATCGAATGGAGCTGACGTGGCGATGGAACGCACGGCGATCAACCCGGTGACGTGGTCGGAAGCGCTGGGGTTCAACCAGGGGGAGCTCGTCTCCGGGCACACCCGGACCCTGTACGTCTCGGGGCAGACCGCGACGGGCGACGACGGCAAGCCCCGGCACGACGGAGACATGGCGGCGCAGTTGGCGCTGAGCGTCGACAACGTGGAGGCCGTGCTCGCCGAGGCGGGCATGTCTCTCGCGAACCTGGTCCGGCTCAACGTCTACACGACCGACGTCGACCAGCTCTTCCCGCACTACGGCGTGCTGGCGGCGCGGTTGGGCGCCGCGGGGGTGGCGCCGACCTCGACGATGCTCGGGGTGACGCGCCTGGCGATCCCCGGCCTGCTGGTCGAACTGGAGGGAATCGCGGTCGCGTGACGTGAGGTGACGGGACTCCTGGGGTTCCCAGGAGTCCCAGGGAGCCTCAACCCCCTCAGTGGGAGCCTCAACCCCCTCAGTCCAGGCAGAAGATGTTTCCCTCGGGGTCGGTCATCACGATGATCCCCTCGTTCACGTCGTCGGAGTCGAGCAGGTACTCCCGCTTCGCGCCCAGCTTCTCCAGCTTGGCGCACTCCACCTCCAGCACGGCCATCCGCGCGTCCCCGGTCAGACCGGGTGCCGAGCGCACATCCAGGTGGAGGCGGTTCTTCGCGGCGGTCCTTCCCTCCGGGACCGTCTGGAAGTAGAGCCGCGGCCCCTTGCCGTCCGGGTCCGTGATCGCCGCCCAGGTGTTGGGGTGGTCGCCCTGGGGAAGCTGCGGGGGGTTGTACCCCAGCGCCTCGGCCCAGAACGTCGCCTGCGCGCGAGGATCGGCGCAGTCGTAAGTCACCTGGATTTCCTTGGCCATTCCGTCTCCCGAACCCCTCGAAACCTGTGCACGTCCTCGCCCCGGTCGGCTCCCGGAACGCGCGGACATCCTCGCACCGCGCCCCGCGATCCGCCCACCGATTTCGGCGTGCGCGAGGCCGGAGCGCCGTCGCTCGTTCGGGGCCGGTCGCCGTGCGGGGCGGGGGCGCGGCTGTTCTGCTGGTCGGGACCCCGTCCCGCGCACGTAACAGGAGCAGCATCATGGCCGTCATCGTCACCGTCGAGATCCCCGGCGGCACCCAGGCGCAGTACGAGGAGACCACGAGGCTGCTCTCCGCCGAGGAGTGGTTCCCGCCGAACGGGTTCATCGCCCACGCGGCCGGGCCGGACGGGTCCGGTGGCTGGCGGGTCGTCGACTTCTGGGACTCGGAGGAGGACTTCCTCGCGTTCGTGGAGCGGGCCCGGCCGATCTTCGAAGGGAGCGGCGTCCGGACGATGCTGCCGAAGGTGCAGGAGGCCGTGAACGTCATCCTGAAGTAGCGGATCTCCCGGGAGGGGGAGCCTCACGTGAGGGCGGGTCTCCCGAAAATCCTTTGCGGGGCGGGGGCCGTGAGCCTCAGGCTTCGGTCCCATGACCAGTCATCCTGCCCGTCCTGTCGCGGACCTGTTCTCCGCCGACGGGCGCCTCAAGGCGATCCCGCGCAAGCCCGCCCGCCGCGAGGCGCTTCTCGCGCACCTCGCCGAGACCCTCTTCGACGCGGACCGGTCCTACCGTGAGTCCGAGGTCAACGAGGCCCTGCTCACCGTGCACGAGGACTTCTCGGCCCTGCGCCGCTACCTCGTGATCGGCGGTTTCCTCGCCCGTACGAAGGACGGCGCGGACTACCGCCGACAGCAGCGGCCCGGCTCCCCCGAAGGCGCGATCCCCGCCGCCGCGTGACGGCCGCGGTGGTGGCCGGCCTGCTGGCCGGCTACGGCATCGCGATCCCGGTCGGCGCCGTCGGCGCCCACCTGGTGGCGGTCGCGGCGCGTTCCCCCTGGCGTACGGGGGCGGGCGCGGCGCTCGGCATCGCCGCCGCGGACGGGCTGTACGCCGTGCTCGCGGTCCTCGGGGGCGCGGCCCTCGTCCCCCTGCTCACTCCCGTGGCGTCCCCGCTGCGCTGGGCGTCGGCCGTGGTCCTCGTGATCCTGGCGGCCCACTCCACCGTGACGGCCGTCCGCGCGTACCGTGCGGGCCCGAAGACCGTCGAGGCCCCGCCGCCGCCGGCGCCGCGCCGCGCGTTCTTCACCTTCCTGGGGATCACGGTCCTCAACCCCATGACGGTGGTCTACTTCACGGCCCTCGTCCTCGGCGGGCAGACGACGACGGGCGCGACGGAAGCGACGGCCTTCGTCCTCGCCGCCTTCGCGGCCTCGGCGAGCTGGCAACTCCTCCTCGCCACCGGCGGCACCCTCCTCGGCCACCTCGTCACGGGCCCCCGGGGCCGCCTGACGACGGCCCTCGCCTCGGGACTGCTGATCGCGGCGCTGGCGGTGGGCCTGGTGATGTGAGCGGGCTCAGACGTCGGGCAGCAGCCGGATCATGTCGATGCCCGGGCGCACCTTGGCGATGGCGGTGAAGTCGTCGTCCACGTGCAGCAGGGTCAGGTGGTGCTGCTCGGCGGTGAGCGCGATGAGGATGTCCATCGGAGAAGGGCCGCGATGGTGTCCGATGCGCAGGAGGTCGCGCTGCACCGCCACGACCTTCGGCCATGGGTCCTCCGGCGCGGGGACCCGGGCGAAGGTCTGACTCAGCCTGGTGGTGAACGGCTCGTGGTCGCGGTCGGCGCGCAGGCTCCGCATCAACTCCGCTTCCACCGGCGGGCAGAGGGAGACCTGGCCGTGTGCCACGCGGCTGGGCCAGGGCTCGCCGATCTGCCGGCGCAGGAGCCGCCACACGGCGGACGTGTCGGCGAGGTAGTTCACCGGCCGGACCGCTCCTGCTCTTCGAGGAAGTCGAAGTCGAGGAAGTCCTCGGCGTTGTCCTGGAGCCAGCGGAGGGCCCGGGCGCGATCGTCGGCGCTGATCGCCGCCGCTATGGTCAGCGCGCGGTTGATGGTGTCCCGTTTGGTCTTGGTGCCGAGCTGCTGCTGCGCGAAGGCGAGCATGTCGTCGTCGATGTCGACCAGGGTCTTGGACACGAGAGCCTCCTGCGGGTCGTATATCTCGACACAGGGAGTATGTATCGCAGCCGTTCCTGCGTCCCGGGTTCCGCGTCGGGGTCATCCCAGGACGTCTCAGCGGCCGGAACCGGCTTGCCCTCGGGCGGGATCAGCAGCGAAGCTCCTGCGCTGATCGTCTGAATTTCGGGGGGAATCATGACAGGGCGGGTACTCGGCACGGGGCTGCGACAGCGGCATCTGGCCATGATCGCGTTGGGCGGGGCCATCGGGGCCGGGCTCTTCGTCGGGTCGGGGTTCGGCATCGCGGCCGCCGGGCCAGGAATCCTCGTCTCGTACGGGATCGCCGGCGTCCTGACGGTGCTGGTGATGCGCATGCTGGGGGAGATGTCGGCGGCCCGTCCGGTCACCGGCTCCTTCGCCGAGCACGCGCGGTCGGCGTTCGGGCCGTGGGCCGGGCTCCTCGCGGGGTGGATGTACTGGGCGCTGCTCGTCGTGAGCGTCGCCGCCGAGGCCGTCGGCGCGGCGCACATCGTCGAGGGCTGGGTGCCGGCCGTGCCCGGCTGGGTGTGGGTGGCCGCCTTCATGAGCGTGTTCACCGTCAGCAACCTCGCCGGCGTCCGGAACTTCGGCGAGCTGGAGTTCTGGTTCGCCGGCCTCAAGATCGCCGCGATCTGCGGTTTCCTCGTCCTCGGCGCCGTGGTCCTCGCGGGCCTGCTCCCGGGCACGCCCTCGCCCGGGGCCGCGCATCTCACCGGCGACGGCGGCTTCCTGCCGCACGGCTGGCACGGCGTCGCCGTCGGCATGGTCGCCGCCGTCTTCGCCTTCGGCGGCCTGGAGACCGTGACCATCGCCGCGGCCGAGTGCGACGACCCGGTCCGCGCGGTCCGCACCGGCGTACGGACCGTCATGTGGCGGGTCGCGGTCTGCTACCTCGGCTCGATGGCCGTGATCGTCGCCCTCGTCCCGTGGAACGACCCCGCCGTGGCCGACGGCCCGTACGCCGCCGTCATGGCCCGCATCGGCGTCCCGGGCGCCGCCGACCTCATGAAGGCGGTCGTCCTCGTCGCGCTCCTGTCCGCGATGAACGCCAACATCTACGGCTCCTCGCGCATGCTGTACGCCCTCGTCGGCCGCGGCGACGCACCCCGCGCGCTCGGCCGGCTGCGTACCGGAGTCCCTTACGCGGCCGTCCTCGCCTCCGCCGCCTTCGGCTTCGTCTCGGTCGTCCTCAGCCTGCTCTGGCCGCGCACGGTCTTCCCGTTCCTGCTCAACTCCATCGGCGCCGCGATCCTCGTCGTCTGGGCGCTGATCGCCGCTTCCCACCTGCGCCTGCGCGGCCCGTCCGTACGGGCCGTGGCCGCCCTCGCGGGGATCGGCGGCGTGCTGCTCTTCATGCTGGGCGACGCGGCGAGCCGGACCCAGATCCTGACCACGGGCGCGTGGGCGGCGGCCCTGCTGGTGGGGGCCGGGGTCAGGAGCCTCAGGCGGTCGCGTACCGGGCCAGGAACAGATCCACTCCCGAGCTGATCACCCTTGTCAGCTCGGCGTCCTCGATCGCCGCGTCGGGCGAGAAGGTCCGCACGAGCTGCGGCACGCCCACCGTCACCGCGACGAGCTGCTGCACGGCGAGCTTCGGGTCGGGCGCGTCGAGGGTGCCGCGCGCGTTCAGCTCGGTGAAGGCCTCGACGAGCGGGCCGTTGTTCATGTCGTAGCTGACCCGGTACCAGAGCTGGCCGAGCTGCGGGAAACGGTCTATCTCGCCGATCACCAGCCGCCGCAGCGACATGATGTCGGGCCGCAGCAGGATCCGCGCCCAGTCGGTGGTGAGCCGGACGAGCGCGGCCCGCAGATCGGGGGCGTCGGCGATGGTGGAGTTGGCCGGCTCCAGATCGGCGTACGTCTTCGGCAGGACGCCGCCGATGACGGCGAGGAACAGGCGCTCCTTGCTGCCGAAGTGCTTGTAGATCGTCGCCTTGGAGACGCCGGAGCCGCGGGTGATGGCGTCCATGGAGGCCGCGGAGTACCCCTCGGCGAGGAACTCGGCGAGCGCGGCGTCGATGATCGCCTGGCGCTTGCGCGAGGCCGCGTCGGCCGGGTCCGGGATGATCGGGATGCCGTACTCGTCGGTGGCGCCCTGGGCGTCCTGTGCCTCGGCTCCCATGGCGGTGTCCTTAGCTGTGGTGGAGGGGGCCGCCAGTATATGAACTGAACGGTTTGGTCTGCAAAGCTCGGCGCCCGTGCGCCCGCACGCCCTACACGAAGAAGCTGTCGTGGCGCTCGCAGAACTCCGTCCGCTCGGCGTCGCTGAGCTCGGCCAGCTGCGCGATCGACTCGAAGTACTCCTCGCGGGGCGCTCCGGGGGCGAACAGCATGAGCATGGAGGCCGGTTCCGGGGCCTCGTTGCGGAAGGCGTGCAGCCCGCCGACGGGCACGTAGAGGTGGTCGCCGGAGGTCGCGGTGACCCACTGCTCGCCGTCGAACACCCGCACGCTGCCGGAGAGGATGAAGAACGCCTCCGACATGGCCTTGTGGAAGTGGGTGCTCGGGCCGCCGGCCTCGGGCCCCATGTCCACGCGGTACAGGCCGTAGTCGCCGTCGGTGGAGGTCTTGGTGGACAGATAGTGGTACGCGGTGCCGCCGGGCCCGGGCCCGGAGACGAAGTCGGGCTCGGTGGCGGCGGGCCGGAAACGGGCGGTGAGCTCGCCCTGCTCGCCGAAGTAGCGGGGGGCGGGGTAGGAGGGGTGGAGGAGGGACATCGGGAGAGCTCCTTGGGATGGGATGGGGTGAGGTGGGGTGGGGTGAGGTGTGAGGTGGGTGAGGTGGGTGGAGTGCCGGTCAGGGACCGGTCAGGGGCCGGTCAGGCGCCGATCAGCTGCCCGTCAGAGCCTCCGCCAGGGCCGGGCCCGTCGCCACTCCGATCAGGAACGCGAGGTTGAACAGCCCGATCGCGGTCCCGTGCCGCGCCTCGGGCAGCCGCCCGGTCGCCGGGCCGGTGAGCAGCCCCTGACCGCCGGCCGTGACGAGTGAGCTGGTCGCCGAACCGACCAGGACCACCGCGGCCCAGGGCGCGAAAGAGGCCAGGGCGGCCGCCGTCACGGACCCGGCCGCGAGCAGCAGCCGCGTCCGGCGCGCGCCCAGGGCGGGGGCGGCGCGGACCAGCTGCCAGGACAGGACGGCGCCCACCAGGGTGGCGACCGAGGCCGCCGCGCCCGTCTCCACGCTGCTCCACCCGGTGAGGGCGGCGACGCGGCGCGGAGCCGCGTACAGCAGGGCGAAGTTGACGGTGGCGAGCGCGAGCATGAGCCCGGCGGCGGCGCGGAAGCCGGGGTCGCGCAGGACGTCGAGGGGGAGAGAAGGGCGTCCGGCTCCGGTCCGCGGCGCCGTGGTGCGGCCCGCGAGGCGCAGCGCCGGTATGAGGGCGAGCAGGCTGAGGAGCGGGAGCGCCAGGGTCGCGCGCCAGCCGAGGGTCCCGGCGACGGCCGCGCCGACGAAGAGCCCCGACGTGCCGCCGACCGCGCTGCCGATCGCGACGAGTCCGGGCGCCCGGCCCGAGCGGTCGCGGCCGGCGATCTGGAAGGCCGCGACGTTGAGGCCGGCCGCGCCCGCCGCCTCCAGGGCCCGCCCGGCGACGGCCAGTGGCAGGTTCGGGGCGACGAGGGCGAGGACCGCGCCCAGGACGAGGAGGGCCGCGCCGGCCCGGACGGTCCCGGCGGGGCCGCGCCGCCCGCCCGCGGCGGACAGCAGGGGCGTACCGACCGCCATGCCGATCCCGTACGCGGTGAGCAGCCAGGCCGCCGTGCCCGGGGAGACGGCGAGTCCGCGGGCGGCCTCGGGCAGGGCCAGGGTCGGCCCGGACACGCCCATCGCGGCGGGCGCGGCGAGCAGGGCGAGGACGAGGCCGCCGTACCGGGCGGGGGCGGGGGCGGAGGCGGAGGGGAGGGCGGTGGCTGTCGGGGGAGAGGCCATTCCCCGAATGAACTACACCATTCAGTTCACTGTCAAGACTAAACCGTTCTGTTGACAGACTGAACCGATCGGTTTAGCTTCTTGCTCGTCGAGATGCGACGCCCACCCCACCTCCTGAAGGAGTCCCCGTGACCACGTCCACGTCCAAGATCCTCGCCATCTCCGGCTCGCTCCGCGCCGACTCGCACAACACGCAACTCCTGCGCGCCGCCCAGAAGTTCAACACCGGCCAGGACATCGAGATCTACGAGGGCCTGCGCGACATCCCGCCGTACGACCAGGACCTCGACACCCCCGAACTGCGCCCCGCCGCCGTGAACGAGCTCCGCCGCCGCGTCCTGGAGGCGGACGGACTGCTCATCGCCACCCCGGAGTTCAACTACTCCATCCCCGGCGTCCTCAAGAACGCGCTCGACTGGCTGAGCACCGACTGGACCCGCACCGAGGGCCTGCCCCTGAACCGCAAGCCCACCGCGATCCTCGGCGCCGCACCCACCAACTTCGGCACCGTCCGCGCACAGCTCGCGCTGCGCCAGGTCTTCGTCTGGACGGACAGCGACGTCGTCGTGAAGCCGGAGATCCACGTGTTCCGCTCGTACGAGCGCTTCGACGCCGAGGGCAACCTCACGGACGAGACCACGATCGAGCTCCTCCAGCTCCTCCTGAGCAACCTCCAGGCGAAGGTCGACGCGGCAGAGGCCACGTCGTGACCACCACCGCGACGTACGTGGGGACGGCGACGGTCCTCCTCCGGATCGGCGACCTCACCGTCCTCACGGACCCGGCCCTCGACCCGGCCCCCGCCGACTACCCGGCGGTCCGCCCGCTGCACCGGACGGCCGGCCCCGCGCTCACCGCCGACCGGCTGCCGCCCGTCGACCTGGTCCTCCTCTCGCACGACCAGCACGCCGACAACCTCGACCGGTCGGGCCGCGAGGTCCTGGGCCGGGCGGCGAAGGTCCTCACCACTCCGGAGGCCGCCGAACGCCTCGGCGGCCGTGCGGAGGGGCTGGTGCCCTGGGAGAGCCGCGAGGTCACGGTCGGCGCGACCACGATCAGGGTCACGGCGACCCCTGCCCGACACGGCCCGGAGGGCACGGAGCAGGCCACGGGGCCGGTCACGGGCTTCGTCATCGAGTACGGGGCCGGGGCCGGGGCCGGTGGAGGGGCCGGTGGCGAAGGGCGCACCCTCTACGTCTCCGGCGACACCGTCCGCCACGAGGCCCTGGCGGAGATCGGCGAGCGCTTCGCGATCGACACCGCCTTCCTCCACCTGGGCGACGCCCACTTCCCGACCACCGGCGACCTGGCCTTCTCGATGAGCGCACACGAAGGCGCCGCCCTGGCCCGCACCCTCGGCGCCCGCACGGTGATCCCGCTCCACTACGACTCCTGGTCCCACCTCGCGGAGGACCCGGCCCGCATCACGGAAGCCTTCGCGACCCCGGACCTGAAGGGCCGTCTCCGCAGGCTCCGCCCCGGCGTGGCCGAGGCGCTCTAGAGGCTAGGGGGTGTCTTGTCGATCAGGCCGGGCTCGCGGCGTCTGGCACCGCGCCTCGCCGCGTTGTCGTCAGTCGCCAACGTCCCCCGTAGCCCTTCGGGCACGGGCGGTGCCCCCACCGCGTTGACTCCCTCCTCCGCCTTGCGATCCACGGCACCAGACGCCGCTCCCTGATCCGACCTGATCGACAAGACACCCCCTAGGGGGCGACCCGCCCCGCGCGATGCGCCGCCGACGTCAACCAGGCGGCGGTGACCAGCACCGCGCCCGCCGCGAGGACGCCCCGGCAGGAGCGGTACGAGAGCACCGACCAGGACGAGCGGGCGGAGAGCAGGGAGCCGGTGCTCGCCCAGGAGCCGACGGAGCCGACCGACAGGGCGGAGCCGACCGAACCGACGGAGAGGAAGGAGCCGACCGAGCCGATGGAGAGCGTCGAGCCGACCGATCCGACGGACAGGAACGAGTCCCGCGACCACAGGGACAGGGACGAGCTGCGCTGAATGGCCATACTCCGAGCATAGGTTCCGGCGGCGACCGATGAGTTTCTCCGCGGTCCTCGGTCATAGTTCACAGTGGGCGCGGCGCCGAGCACCGCACACGTGACACGAGACCGACTCCGAGACACCGAGGAACCGACATGCGCACCCTGATCAGCACCGCCTTCATCTCGCTCGACGGTGTCGTGGAGGGCCCGGGCGGCGAGCCCGGCTACCGGAACTCCGGCTGGACCTTCAAGGACATCGAGTTCCTGCCCGAGGCCTTCGAGATCAAGGGCCGGGAGCAGAAGGAGGCCGCCGCGATCCTGCTGGGCCGGACCAGCTACGAGGCCTTCAGCCCCGTGTGGCCCGACATGGAGGACTTCGCCGACTACAAGGCGATGCCGAAGTACGTCGTCTCCACCACGCTCACCGAGGACGACCTCGTCTCGAACTGGGGCGAGACCACGATCCTGCGCTCCCTCGACGAGGTCGCCGCGCTGAAGGAGACCGAGGGCGGCCCGATCATCGTCCACGGCAGCGCCACCCTGAACCACGCCCTCTCCGACGCCGGCCTGATCGACCGCTACCACCTGCTCGTCTTCCCGCTGCTCCTCGGCGCGGGCAAGCGGCTCTTCAGCACGACCGACAAGGACACCCAGAAGCTGAAGCTCGTCGAGCACGAGGCCTACGCCAACGGTCTGCAGAAGCAGGTCTTCGACGTCGTCCGCTGACCCGTTCACCGTTGTCGCAATCGTCAGGAGGAGAGCACGTGGTCCAGCTGCTGCGAGTACAGAACTTCATGGTGTCGAGCGACGGGTTCGGCGCCGGTGAGGGCCAGAGCCTGGAGAGGCCGTTCGGGCACGCGGATCCGGGGGAGCTGTTCGCCTGGGCCGGTGCCACGGCGAGCTGGCCCATGCGTACCGATCCCGGCGGCAGCCGCGGCATCGACGACTACTTCACGCGCGACTACGCCCGGAACATCGGCGCCGAGATCATGGGCCGCAACAAGTTCAGTCCCCTGCGCGGGCCCTGGCTCGACCACGACTGGCAGGGCTGGTGGGGCGACGAACCGCCTTTCCGTACGCCGGTGTTCGTCATGACCCACCACGCGCGCCCCTCGTTCACGCTCGCCGACACCACCTTCCACTTCGTCGGCGGCGAGCCGGCCGACGTCCTCCGGCAGGCGCGGGAGGCGGCGCGGGGCAAGGACGTCCGGCTCGGCGGCGGGGCCACGACGATCCGCGAGTTCCTCGACGCCGACCTCGTCGACACCCTCCACGTGGCGGTCGCACCGGTGCGGCTCGGTTCCGGGGCACGGCTCTGGGAGTCCCCGGACGAGCTGCTCGACCGGTTCCACCACGAGACCGTCCCGAGCCCGACCGGCGGTGTGACGCACCACCTCTTCTGGCGCCGGTGAGCGGGTAGGCCGTCCTGGGTCCCGGTCCAGCCGTCCTCGGTCCCCCTAGTCCAGCTGGGACACCCGCTTCCTGTTGTCGTCGTCCGTGGACTGCTGGCTGCTGGAGATCAGCAGGATCCCGTCGGGGAGCGCGCCGTTCAGGTGGTCGCCGAAGGCCTTCGTCGCCCGGGTGAGGTCGTCCAGGACCGTGTTGAGCGACGCGGCGATCGCCGCGCCCAGGGCGCCGCTCGCCGCGGCGGTGGCGTGGTCGGCGGAGGCCTTGGCCAGGTGGCCCGCGGTCGTTCCGTAGACCGCGGTGGCGACTTCCCGGAGCCGTCCGGCCGCCCGCTCGTGCTCGGCGTGGTCGACGTGGACGCCCTCGGCGACGGCCCGGCCGGGCCCGGTGACGAGGTCCGTGCCCCAGGACCGTCCCGTCCCCGCGTCGGCCGCCCCGTCGCGCGCCGCGCCGCCGATGCCCGCGGCGAGGTCGGCGGCGACGCCCTGGAGGCCGGCCACGGCCGGGTCCTGCTGGAGCGTCTTCAGCGTGCCGGCGATGCGCTGGTGGCACGTGGCGACGAGCGTCTGCGACACGCTCTGGGCGTTCGCGACGGAGGAGGCGACGACATTCTCGGGCGCGCGGAACGTCAGGGCCCCGGAGACGAGTTGGGCGACCGTGACGGTGGCGCACTCGGACGCGACCTGGACGAGCTCCGCCTTGGTCGCGGCGATGGTCGCGGCGATGTCGGCCACCGCGGCGGCCGACAGCCCCGCCACCGCCACGACGGAGCCGACGTCCTGGTTCATGACCTTGTCCCAGTGCTGCCCCAGGGCGTCCATCGCCTCGCCCCTCCCGGACGAGAGCAGCCGCTGGATGTGCTGGTTCGCGTCCCCCGCGTCGTTCCAGATCGCGTCGCCGTACAGGCGCAGGCTGTCCGAGACCGTGTAGTACGGCGCCTCGTCGGCCTCGGGTTTGGCGAGGTACCCGTTGATCAGGGCTTCGTACAGGTCCGAGCCGAAGTCGGTCATGGCGTGAACTCCCCCTCGTCACGCGCGTGTTGGTGGCACGCGCCCCCACGTGTGCCGTTCACGGTCTCACGCACCCCGTGCCGCCACAAGAACTCCGCGCGGGGTACGAGGGGGGGGTGCGCCTCAGTCGATGTGCACGATCTGGAACGCCTCCGCCATCCGGCCCGGCGGCAGCCCGCCCGCCGTCGCGTGCTCGCCGAGCCAGTCGCGGAGCAGGCCGGCCAGGTCGTCGAAGTGGGCGGTCTGGGAGGTGTGGATGCGCAGCGCCTGGACCTTGCGGTCGAAGACCGGGGTGACGTCCACGTACTGGTTCGGGGTGGGGCCCGTCATCAGCCACAGCTCGTGGACCGTCCACGGCTCCAGGCCCTCCTCCTTCAGGAGCTGCGCGTGCGCGAAGGGGTTGCGGGCCTCGGGGTAGATCGCGCGCAGGCAGGCGTCCCCGACCGCGCGGTGGTCGGGGTGGAGGTCGGCGACGCGCGCCCAGTTGATCTCGGGGGACGGGATGATGGCCCGCTGCGGGCGCACTTCGCGGATGACCCGGCACAGGTCGCGCCGCAGCTCGACGGAGGCCTCGACGAAGCTGTCGGGGTAGCCGAGGAAGCGGACGTCGGCGACGCCGCTGAGCTTCGCCGAGTGGACCTGCTCGGCGCGGCGCAGATCCGCCATCGCCTGCCGGGGGAGCTGTTCGTCGTAACCGCCGGCGCCGCCGTCCGTGACGATGCAGTACGTGACGCGGGTGCCGCGCTCGATCCACTGCATGACGGTGCCGCTGACGCAGAACTCGATGTCGTCCGGATGCGCGGCCACGACCAGCAGGGATGCGGGTGCGCCGCGGCCCCTCTCGAAATCCTCCATGTCCCTCATGGGGCCAGCCTGTTGGGGGTGGCGGGAGCGTCGCAAGGCCAACCCGTGGCGTGAACTGGACATGGCACTTACGCGCCATTCAAAAACTTGGTAGATTCAAATCATTGGGTGCGACCAGTGTGAGATGGACAGTGACTTCGGACGTACGACGTCGGAAGCGCGACTTCGGAATACGGAGGCGACCGCCATGTGCAGGATTCTCGGCACCATCGCCGCGGGAGCGGACCGCCCGGACCCCGCCGAGCTCGCGGCGGTCTCGGCCCGCCAGCGCCACGGCGGCCCCGACGAGCACCACGTGCTCAGCGGGCCCGGCTGGGCGCTCGGCTGCGACCGGCTCGCCGTGACCGACCCGTGCGGCGGGCAGCAGCCCTACCGGCTGCCGCACCTCCCCGGCATCCTCGCCGTGCTCAACGGCGAGATCTACAACCACGCCGAACTGCGCCGCGCGCTCGCCGCCCGCGGCCACCGCTTCCCCGACCGCTGCGACGGCACCGTGCTCCCCGCGCTCTACGCCGAGTACGGCCCCGCCTTCGCCGAGCACCTCGACGGCATGTTCGCCGTCGCGATCCTCGACCTGCGCCCCGGCAGCACCCGACTCGTCCTCGCCGTCGACGACATGGGCATGAAGCCGGTGTACTTCCACCACGACCCGTACGACGGCTCCACCCGCTTCGCCTCCGAGATCCCCGCCCTCCTCGCCTTCGAAGGGGTACGGATCTCCCCGCGCGACGACGCCCTCGACACCGTCCTCGCCACCCGCACGTCCTTCTCCACGCACACCGCCCTCGACGGCGTCAGCGTCCTGCCGCCGGGCGCCACCGCCCTCGTACGCCCGGGAACGGCACCCGTGGTGCGGCGCAGGGGCCCCAGGCCCGCCGCTGCGCCGGGCGACACCCAGGACATCCTGCGCCACGAGGTCCGGCGGCTCGCCCACGCCGAGGTGCCCGTCTGCGCGATCACCAGCGGCGGCCTCGACTCCGGCCTCGTCACGGCGCTCGCCGCCGAGCACGCCCGCGAGACGGACGCCCCGCCGCTGCACACCTTCCACCTCACCTACCGGGGCAAGTGGCCCGGCTCGGAAGCCGCGTTCGCCCGCTCGGTCGCCCGCCGGGCCCGTACGGTCCACCACGAGGTCTCCGTCGACCCCGACGAGCTCACCTCCCTCCTGACCCGCACCGTCCGCCACCTCGGACAGCCCAACGCCGACCCCATCACCGTCTCCACGTACGCGCTCTTCCGCGCCGTCCGCCAGAACGGCTTCACCGTCGCGCTCGCCGGCGACGGCGCCGACGAACTCTTCGGCGGCTACGACCGGATGCGCGCCGCGCTCGCCGCACCCGCCGGGGCGGACTGGGCCGGCGCCTACGCGGACGCCCTCTCGGCCGCGCCGCGCCTGCTCCGCGACCACCTCTACACCGCCAACTACCGCGCCCACATCGCCGATCAGGGGTCGGCGGCCGACCGCATCGAGCAGGAACTGCGCTCGGCGGAGGCCGTCGGCGAGGACCGGCTCACCGCGATGACCGCCTTCGAGACCCGCTGGCGGCTCCCCGCGTACCACCTGCGGCGCGTCGACCACCTCTCGATGGCCTGGGCCGTCGAAGCGCGCATGCCCTTCTGCCAGCCGTCCGTCGTCGCCCACGCCCGGGGGCTGCCGGCGGAGGCGCGCACGGGCAAGCGGGCGCTGTACGAAGCGGGAACCGAGCTCCTCCCCTCCGGGGTCCTCCGGCGCCCCAAACAACCCTTCACGCTCCCGCTCGCGGCGATGCTCGCCCCCGGCAGCCCGCTCCTCGACACCGTCCGCGACCTGCTCTCCCCGGCCCGGCTCGTCCTCGGCGGCAAGGTCCGCGCCGACCGGGTCCAGAAACTCCTCGCCCGCCAGCTCGAACGCCCGTCGCACCACGACGCGCTGGCCCTCTGGAGCCTCGCCGTCCACGAGCTGTGGACGGAGGTCGTCCAGGGCATGCGAATCCCGGTGGGCTGTGCGGCCTGACCCCTCGGGACCTCCACGCCCCGAACCCGCCCGGGCGCGGCGCCGGCGTAGGAGTGTCGTCGGTGCCGGTGCCGGTGCCGGTGCCGGTGCCGGTGCCGGTGCCGTCGGCGCCGTCGTCGTACGGGCCGAGGACGCTCCCGGGCCCACCCTCGTCCTGCGGCTCGACCACCTGCCCGTCGGGGCCCTCGCGCTCGGGAGCGAGTTGGCTCGGCTGCGGCACGCGCTCGCCGGGACGCCGTACGCCGGGCTCAACAAGATCGCGCTGTACGGGCCCGCCGCCACCCCCGGCCTCGACCTCGACTACCGCTTCGTCCAGGCCCTCCCCGGCGGCGCCTTCGACTTCCGGGCCGGCTGCGGGCACTCCCTCCTCGCCTGCGTCGTCGCCGACGGCCGCCCCGGCCCCGTCACCGTCCGCGCCGTGACGACCGGGGACACCGTGCTGTGCGAGCCCGAGCCCGGGCCGCATGGCGCCGACACGTACACGCTCAGTTTCCTCACGGCTCCCACCGCCCCCGGCACCCTCCCCACCGGCCGCCCCGTCGACGTCCTCCGCGGCGTGCCCGTCTCCCTCGTGCGGTACGGCAACCCGTACGTCTTCGTCGACGCCCGCCACCTCCCCCCGGACGACGCCGCCCTCCACGACCGGCTCCTCGCACTGCGCGCCGAGGCCGCCCGCGTCCTCGGGCACCCGCCCCACTCCGCCCTCCCCAAGATCGCCGCCTTCACCGCCGGCCCCGGAGGGCTCTCCGTCCGCGCCCTCACCGTCGGCGGCTGGCACCCCCGCCTCGCGCTCACCGGCGCCGCCGCCCTCGCCGCCGCCGGCGCGCTCGACGGCACCGTCGTCCCCGCCCCCACCGGCCCCGTCCGCACCCCCGGCGGTACGGTGACCGTCTCCGCCGCGCCCGACCGCGTCCGTGTCCACCACAAGCGCGCGAAGGTCCTCGGCAGGCTCGAACTGCCGTGGCGTATCCACGCAACGGCGTGAACGCGCACCCCTCCCGCCGGGCCCCCGCTGTCCTTTCTCTGCCACGCTGAAATGGACCGGCAATCGGTATCCGTGGGGAGAGCAGACGCACATGAAATTCGAGAATCTGCGTGTCGTCGTGACCGGAGCGTCCCGCTATTTCGGTCGCGCGCTCGCCGTCGGATTCGCGCATCTCGGCGCCGAGGTCTACGTCTCGGCGCGGACCGTCGAAGCCGCCGAGCGCACCCGTACCGAAGTCATGGGCTCGGCCCGTGACCGTATCCACGCCTTCGGCTGCGACCTGAGCAAGCCCGCCGAGATCCGGGAGTTCGCCGCCCGCGTCGGCGAACGCACCGACCGCGTCGACCTGTTGGTCAACAACGGCGCCCGCTGGCTCGACGGCATGGACCTGGAGGCGGCCAGCGACCGCGAGATCGTCGAGACGATCGAGTCGACCGCCGGCGGCACCGTCCTCATGGTGAAGCACTTCCTGCCGCTGCTGCGCGGCTCGCTGCGGCCCGACATCGTCAACATGGTCGCCGTCCGCGACGCCGAGGGCGCCTCCGCCGCGACCGCCGGCGCCGCCCACGAGGCCTTCTGGGCGGCGAAGAGCGCCCAGGCCGGTTTCGCCGACATCCTCTCGCGCCGGCTCCGCCCCTCCGGGGTCCGCGTCTTCTCGCTCTTCCCGCCCGACTTCTCCACCTCGGACCCGCGGTTCGCGGAATGGGACGGATCGAATCCGGACGGAATCGCACCCGACGAGAAGCTCACCACCCAGGCCCTTTTCGAATGCATCGTCTATGCCGTCGAGCAGCCGCGTGACTGCTTCATCCGCTCCTTCCACTTCGAACCGCGCTGAGCCCACCGCACCACAGCGTCAAGGAGGTCCCAGTCCCATGAGCACCCCCGTCTGGATCACCGCGACCCCTCCCGCCACCCACGGCGAACTCCACATCGGCCATCTCGCCGGGCCGTACGTCGCCGCCGACGTCCTCACCCGCTACCTGCGGGCCGAGGGGGAAGCGGTCCGGTTCACCACCGGCACCGCCGACCACGCCAGCTCCGTCGAGGTCCGCGCGCTGCGCCACAACCGCAAGCCCGAGGAGGTCGCGGAGGGCTACCGTGCCGCGATCACCGCCGACTGGCTCCGCTCGGGTGTGGAGTTCGACCACATCGTGCGCCCGCGGCGCGACAAGGGCTACGGACGCTGGGTGCAGGACCTCTTCAGCAGACTGTTCGCGCAGGGGGTCATCGCCCCGCGGACCCGCCTCCTGCCCTACTGCGAGCCGTGCGACCGCTGGCTGTACGGGGCGCACGCCACCGGCAGCTGCCCGCACTGCGGCGCGGACAGCGACGGCGGCATGTGCCACGAGTGCGCCCGCCCCAACGACGGCGGCGACCTCATCTCGGCGCGCTGCGCGGTCTGCGACACCCCGGCGGTGGCCCGCCGCTGCCGCCGGCTGTACGTGCCCCTGGAGCCCTTCCGGGAGACGCTCGCCGAGTACTGGGCGACGGCGGGGCTCCCGCCCCGGCTCGCCGCCCTGTGCGAGTCGCTCGTCGAGGACGGACTGCCGGACATCGCCGTCGGCCACCCCGCCGAGTGGGGCCTGCCGGTCCCGGTCGACGGCTTCCCCGACCACCGCATCGACGGCTGCTTCGAGGCCGCCGCGATGCACCTCTTCGGCTACGACACGAAGGGCCCGCTGCCCCGCCGCGCCATCCACTTCTGCGGCTTCGGGCACTCCTTCTGCCACGCGGTGCTCCTGCCGGTGCTGCTCCTCGCGCAGGACATCAAGCTGCCGCAGGACTTCAACGTCAACGAGTCGTACGTCATCGAGGAAGGCGTCCAGGAGGGCAACGTCTGGGCGCTCGACCTCCTCACCGAGTACGGCTCCGACACCCTCCGCCGGCACGTCCTCCAGGCCCGCCCGCTGGGCCGCCGCACCGTCTTCCACCGGGAGCGGCTCGCGGCCGCCCGCCGGGAGCTGGACGAGAGCTGGAACAGCTGGCTCGCGCGGCTCTTCTCCTCCGTACGGGAGGAGTGCGGCGGACTCGCCCCGCAGGCGCTGCCCGGCGGCACGGGCTGGGAGATCCTGGAGCGGCGGCTCCACCGGGGCGTGGACGATCTGCGCGAGGCGTACGGCCCCGACGCCTTCGACCCGCGCCGGGCGGTCGCCGTCCTCGACGAGATGGTCCGCTCGGTGGCCGACTTCGGCCACGTCAACGCCCACGAGCGGTGCCGGCCCAGCACGTCCTGCCGTCATCTCCCGGCGCTCGCCGCGCAGTTGGCGGTGGCCTCGGCGCTCTCCGCGTGGGCGCGGCCGGTGATGCCGGAGGGCGCGGACCGGCTCGCGGCGGCGCTCCAGGTGCTGCCGGGCCGGCCGGTCGACTGGCACGCACTGATGGGCCCCCTCCCGGGGACCCGGCTCGCACCGCCCTCGGGCCCGGTCTTCGGGTTCTGATCCCTTCCGATTCCCTTCGACTACTAAGCAACTAAGTACTCCAGTACTCCAGTACTCCAGTACTCCAGTACATCGGTACGTCAGTGCGTCCGTACGTCAGTGTTCGAGTCCCCCTGCCGCGTGACCGTGCGCGCGCGAGCGACGCGCAGGGACACGTGGCCCCACTCCACAGGAGCTCCACGTGTCCCTGCGCGTCGCCATGCTCAGCGTCCACACCTCCCCGCTCCACCAGCCCGGGACGGGGGACGCCGGCGGAATGAACGTCTACATGGTCGAACTCTCCCGCGCCCTGGCCGAACTGGGCGTGGAGGTCGACCTGTTCACCCGCTGCCGGGGCGAGGGCCTGCCCCCGCTCGTCGAGCTCGCCCCGGGGGTCCGGGTCCGCCATCTGCACGCCGGGCCGCGCGGGCCGCTGCCCAAGGAGGCCATGCCGGACCTCGTCGTGCCCTTCTCGCTGGCGCTCCTGAAGGAGGAGCGGCGCTACGACGTGGTCCACTCGCACTACTGGCTCTCCGGGCAGGCGGGCCGGATCGCCTCGGTCGGCTGGCGGATCCCGCTCGTGCACACCGCCCACACGCTGGCCCGCGTGAAGAACGCCTCGCTCGCCGAGGGCGACAGCCCCGAGCCCGAGCTCCGCGTCCGCGGCGAGCTCCAAGTCGTCGGTTCCGCGGACCGGTTGATCGCCAACACGACCGACGAGGCGGAGGCGCTGCGCACGCTGTACGGGGCGGCGGGGGAGCGCACCGAGGTCGTACGGCCCGGGGTCGACCTGCGGACCTTCCGCCCGGCCGGGGGTGCCTCCCGGGCCGAAGGCTCCGGGGGAGGCAAGGCGGCGGCCCGGGCCCGGCTCGGGCTCCCCGCCGACGCGTTCGTCCCGCTCTACGCCGGCCGCATACAGCCGCTGAAGGGCCCGGACGTGCTCGTCCGGGCGATCGCCGAACTACTGCGACAGGAGCCGGAGTTGCGCCGCCGGCTGCTGGTGCCGGTGGTGGGCGGCCACTCGGGTGCGACGCGGGAGGGGACGGCCTGGAAGCTGGCGGGGGAGCTGGGCGTCACCGATGTGCTGCGGGCCTTCCCGCCCGTACCGCAGGAGAAGCTGGCGGACTGGTACCGGGCGGCGGACGTGCTGGTGGTGCCCTCGCGCAGCGAGTCCTTCGGCCTGGTGGCCCTGGAGGCGCAGGCCTGCGGGACGCCGGTGCTCGCGGCGGCGGTCGGCGGGCTGCCGACGGCGGTGTGGGACGGGGTGACGGGGCTTCTGGTGCACGGTCACGACCCGGTGGAGTACGCGCGCCGGCTGCGGTGGCTCGCGGCGCACCCGGAGGCGGTGGAGTCGATGGGGGAGGCGGCGGTCCGCCACGCGCGCGGGATGAGCTGGCGCGCCTCCGCCGCCCGGACCGTCGAGGTGTACCGGGGGGCGTTGGCGGAGGGGCTGGGTCAGGGGTTGGGGCAGGGGCGGCGGCACGCCCCTGCCCCGGCGGCCTCTCTCTCCTGGAGGAACGAGAAGGCCGTAGCTCAAGTCTAGCACCACTTTTGGTTCGACCAAAGATATGGAAGGCTCCGGATCCGCCAATTCCGTTGCTGTGCAGGCGTATTGACGCATCCACGCCATGGCGGGTCCACGCACAGAGAATCCCTGGATCGGTTTCCGGGGCGGGGACAGAATGGAGATGTCTTCAGGGAACGCCCGGCGGCACGGGCCCCGGAAGGCGGAATTCACATTCCCACTCCTGGAGGAATCATGTCTGCTGAGCACGCCACGGGGACTCGCCGGATCGTCCGTCAGTTCGCCCTCGCCGCGGCAGCGTGTCTCGCCGTCGCCGGCGGCGCGGCCCTGGCGACGGCCCCGAGCGCGGTCTCGGCCCCGCAGCACGTGGTGGCGGACGGCGCGTCCGACGGGACCACTGCCACCCCGACCCCCACCCCCACGCCGTCCCCGTCGAACGGGAACGAGTGGGACAAGATCCCCCCGGCGCCGATATCTGCCAATTGAGTCGACGGGAATCCGAAAGAAAGGCTGCGCGGCCGCCCTGGAAAAGGGCGGCCGCGCAGCCATTTCCTTGCGCCTTGCGCCTTGCGCCTTGCGCCTTGCGCCTTGCGCCTTGCGCCTTGCGCCAGGCACTGCCTCTGTCACCGGCACCCCGGCGAACCGCCCGCGGGAAATCCCGCGCTCAGTCGACCCAGCCCAGCCGATAGGCGCGCACCCCGGCCTCGAACCGGCTCGTCGCCCCCATCTCCTGCATCAGCTCGGAGAGCATGCGGCTCACCGTCCGCAGCGACACCCCGAGCCCGCGCGCGATCTTCTCGTCCTTCATGCCGGAGGCGAGCATGCTCAGAGCCGCCCGCTGCTGCTCCGAAAGCCCGTCGCCGCCCTGATCCGATGCGGACCCGTCCCCGTACGGCAGGGCGGTGTGCCAGCAGTGCTCGTACAGCGCGAGGTACGAGCGGACCAGGGCGGGACCCCTGGCCAGTACCGCGCCCGCCGCCGGCTCGGCCGGATCGACCGGCACCACCGCGAACTGCGCGTCGGCGATGATCAGCGGCATGGGGACCGCCGACGCGATCCGCACCTCCACCCCCGCCTCGACCCGGCGCCGCAGATGCTCCGCCACCTCGGGCGAGGCGCAGGCCTGGTCGCTGTACATGGCGCGGACGCGCACCCCGTTCTCGATCTGCCGCCGGTCCCGGCTCAGCACCCGCTCCCCGACCTCGCGCTTCAGCGACGTCAGGTGCATCGACGCCAGGCTGTGCTGGATGACGTCCGTGATGTCCTCAAGGACCTGCTGGATCCGGCGGTAGTCGCTGAGGAGCTCCACATCCGCGTCCGCCCGCGTGAGCGAACCGGCCCGCAGGAACGCCCCCGCCAAGGTCTCCAGGGTGTCGTACGCGCGGTCCGCCTCGTCGAGGTGCTCGCGCAGCTGCTCGCGCTCCCGGTGCAGCAGCCTGAGCAGTGCGATCTCCGGGTCGATCACGGCGACCGTGTCGCCGTCGCCTTCGCTGTTCCTGTCGCCGCCACTTGCCTGCGGCCGGCCACCGCCGTTACCGCCGGCGCCGTCACCGCCGCCGCCGGCGGCCCGGAGCTCGCCGCGGGAGCCGTGCTGGGCCGGATTGGTCGGCACGATGAGCCCGAGGTCGGACAGTTCGCACCGACATCGCTCGTACTCCTCGGGGGAGAGCCGGAGTTGGGCTCCCACCTCGCCGAGGCTGGACACTCCGCGCCTGCGCAGTTCCTGGTAGAGGTTCACCACAGCATCGGGTGAGCCTTCCGGGTGATCGGTGCCGTTCCCCGTACCCGAGTACTCGGTCCCGTTCCCCGTACCCGTACCGCCGCCGGTGGTGATCAAGGCGAAGTGACCCCCTGTTCCCTCGAGTCGCGCCGCCGTCACCCTGTCACACGGCTGGGCGGCCGTCCGTCATGCCGATCCGACCGGTCCGACCGGTCGGGGATCCATCGTGCGTCATCCGAACTCCCCGGTGGTATCCCGCCCTTAAGACCGCTCGACTCCGTCGCCGTCCAACAGGCCGAGCCGGGCCGCCTTCACGCCCGCCTCGAAACGGCTCGCCGCCCCCAGCTCCTGCATCACCTCGGAGAGCAACCGGCTCACCGTCCGCAGCGAGACCCCCAGATTGCGCGCGATCTGCTCGTCCTTGATGCCGGAGGCGAGCATCAGCAGCGCCGCCCGCTGCTGCTCGGAGAGCCCGTCGCCGCCCTTCTCCGGCGCCTCCTCCTCGCCGTACGGGGCGGCCGCCGTCCAGCAGTACTCGTACAGGGCGAGATAGGAGCGGACGAGGCCGGGGCCGCGCGCGAGGATCGCGGCGGAGGACAGGTCGTGCGGATCGGTGGGCAGGAGCGCGAAGTTCTCGTCGGCGAGGACCATGTTCATCGGCACGACGGAGGCGAACCGTATCTCCACGCCCAGCGCGGCCCGCTCCTCCAGGTGCTGCGCCATCTCCGGCACCGAGGCGGCCCGCCGGCTGTACATGGCCCGGATCCGGACCCCGCGGTCGGCCCACAGGCGGTCCTGGGCCAGCTCGCCCGGCAGCTCCTCGCGGCGTACGGAGCCGGTGTGCATGAAGTGCGCGGCCGTCCGGACGGAGTCCCTCAGCTCGGCGAGGCTGCGGCGTACGCGGTGGGGGTCGTCGACGATCTCGACCTCGATCTCGCCGCGCGGGGTGGCCCCGGCCCGCAGAAACGGTCCGGCGAGGGCTTCGAGGGCGGTGTGCGCGCGGCTGGTCGCGGCGAGGCGTTCCTGGAGCCGGTCGCGCTCCCGGCGCAGCAGCCGCAGCAGGGCGACATCGGGGTCCACGACCGCGTTCGGGTCGAGGGAGGGGGCGGTCAGTCCTAAGGAGGCGAGTTCGTCACGACATCGCTCCCGCTCCTCGGTGGAGAGCTCCAGCCGGTCCGCGACCTGGTCGAAGGTCGTCCCCGGACGGGCGCGGAGTTCCTGGTAGACGGCGAGAGCCTGTTCGCTGCCCGTACGGGCCACGGCGGTGTTTCTGGACACGGCGCAGCAGACTCCCCTCGGATCCCCCTGGATCCTCATGAATCGCCCCGCTAGACCCTGCCATACATTCGAACGACACGCACGGAGTTGACCGCAGCTCAGGACGGTTCGCGGTGCTGGCGGGCAGGAGCGGGCGAGGGCGGAGACGGGCCGGGAACCGCTCAGGCGGCGGGGGCGCTCGCCCGGCAGTCGGGGCACAGGCCCTTGAACACGATCTCGGCGTCCTCGACCCGCCACTCCGGCAGCGCGCCCCGGGGCGGCTTCGGCGCGGCCGCGTCGACGTTCTCCACGCGGCCGCAGGTGACGCACAGCGCGTGCTGGTGCGCGGGACCGGAGATCTCGAAGACGGCGGGCAGGCCGGGTCGGTCGAACTTGCTGACCAGGCCGGTCTCCTGGAAGTGCCGGAGCATCTCGTACACGGCCTGGCTGGTCAGCGTGCCGAGCCGCTCGCGCGCGGTCGTGGTGATCGCCTCGACGTCGAGATGGCCGCCGGCGGCGAGCACCGTGAGCACCTCCAGGCGCGGGCCCGTGACCCGCAGCCCGACGTCGCGCAGGCGCTGGATCACCGCCTCGCGGCCCGTCAGCTCTTCCGCGACTGCCATCTTCTCCGCCCGCCACCTGGTCGGCTCAAACTTTTGTTGGCATCGTACCTCTTGCTCGTCAAGCGCGTCAGGCGCTCTTCGGCCGCTTGTCGGCCGTCCGTCGGCCTTCCGCCCGTGGCCCGTACGTCACTCGCCCGTACGTCACGCGCCCGTGCACCACGCGCCCGTGCACCACGCGCCCGTACGCCACGCGCCCGTACACCACGCGCCCGTACGTCACGCGCCCGTACACCGGCGGCCCGTCCGTCAGTCGTCCGTCCTGCACACCAGCAGCACGCTCTCGGTCCGGTCGTCGATCCGGTGGCGCCGCCGGCCCTCGATGTGCAGGCCGGCCGAGTGCAGCTCCGCCGCGAGCCGCTCCGGATCCACGATCCACTTGTCGGTGGTCAGCACGACCCGCTCGGTGGAGAGCTTGCCGGTGCGGGCCGTGTAGTACGTGATCCGCTCGCTCATCGACGGCAGGTCGAACACCTGCCGCGCCACCACCCACTCGTCGATCCCGTCGAAGCGCGGCACCTGGAACGCCCAGGTCCGCCGCGGCTCCGCGATGAGTCCGGGCAGCTGGTGCGCCGTGTAGTCGAGGGCGAGCGCCCCGCCCGTCTCCAGGTGGGAGGCGACCTCGCGCAGCAGCTCCGGCCGGTGCGCGGGCGGGACGGCCGTGACCATCGCGCCCGCGAGGAGCGCCAGCCGGTAACTCCCTTCGAGCCGCAGCTCGGTGAGGTCGGCCCGGTGGGTGACGACGAGCCCGGCGACCTGCGGGCCGATCCGGCGGGCCCAGCCTTCGAGGCGCTCGAGGGCCGAGGCGTCCCGGTCCACGGCTTCCACGGCGAAGCCGTGCCGGGCGAACGGGACGGCGAGCCGCCCGGCGCCGGAGCCGAGGTCCAGAACGGGTCCGCCGGTGGAGCGGGCGAGGCTGAGGTACCGGACGATGTCCGCGCTGTGCGGGCCGAGCAGGGCGTCGTGCAGCCAGACGGAGTTCTCGTCGGCCGGGGAGACCGATTCGAGCCCGGGCAGGGTGTCGGACTTGATCCTGATGCCGGCCCCGGGGGCGGGCTCCCGCTCCCGGTCGTATCGGGACGGCAGGACCGGAGCGAACGCTGCGGGCACGACGGGCAGGGAAATGCCGCTCGGTGTGTGCATCGCTCCTCCAGGGGCTCGCTCGGTCCATGCCGTCCGGACGAGGTTCCCGTGCCGCCGGGACCGCGCCGCTGGACCCATCCTGACCTGGCGGGGGAGCGCCGATCCACCGGATCGGGCTGCGTGAACACGCGATGGCGTGGATCTGCCACGACCGTCAGTTCGGCGGTCACGCAAGCGAGTTCGACGGTCGCGACCGTCCGTGCGGCGGTCGCGCGGGCCTGCGCCGGGGAAGGCGCGGCGCGTCAGACCTTCCTGCTCCAGCGCGTGGGGCCCAGGGGCGCGAAGCCCTGGTGGGTGTAGAAGGGGAGCGCCGGGTCCGTCTCCGCCGGGAGTTCGACCCGCTGGTCGTGCGCGCCGTAGCTCCGCATGCGGTCCGTGGCGGCGGCCAGCAGGGCCGTACCCACTCCGCGGCGGCGGGATCCGTCCGCCACGGCCAGCGCGTACACCTCGCCCTCGCCCGGTACCGGCACCCCGCCCGCGGCGACGCCGACGACCGCGCCCTCGGGGTCGGTCGCGACGAGCCAGCCGAGCCAGCCGGGCGCACCGCCCGGAATTTCAATTTCCGCGCGTATGCGGGGGAGTGCGCATTGGGCCGAGATCAGCCGTCGCATCGGGACTTCGTCCAGAATTCCCGCGTAGCTGCTCCGAATGACGTCCGCGAGCAGCCTGGATATCGTCGTCGCATCGCCGGCCGCGGCCGTTCGAACGCCAGCCAGCTGCATAGGTTTCGTACCCTTCGACGTGCCGAGCCAGAGCCCCAACATACCCACAATAGCCGTGAATTAAGTTGCCCGTGACCGATGCGAAATCTACGAATTCGCTTAGTAAATAACGGTGTTCGGAGGGTCGGACGGTGAAGCGAGCAAATTAGCCGGGGAAGGAACAGCAGGCGACGATCAGCGGCATCATCGCGAGCGCCGCCGACGCGATGGTGAACAGCCCGCGCAGGACGGGGTGTCCCGCGCTGTACGGGGTGAGGATGCGCCGCATCCGCAGCGCCGCCGACGGGCCGCCCGCCGCGAAGGCGGACCGCGGCGCCCTTCCGGAGGCAAGCGCGTACAGCGCCGTGGCGAGCGCGTCGCGCGTGCATCGCCGCAACGCCCGGTCGTCCGCGGTCATTTCGAGCAGCAGTGGTACGGACGTCCCGCCGTGCCGCGCGAGCGGGAGGCGCGGGTAGACGGCCGTGAAGGCCTCCGCCGCGGCGACGAGGAGGTGGTGCCGCCCCGCGATGTGCGCCCGCTCGTGCGCGAGGGCCGCCGCGAGCTGGGCGGGTGTCAGCGCGTGCACGGCCCCGGAGGAGACGACCACGCGGCGCGAGCGGCCCGGCAGGCAGTAGACGGCGGGGCGGTCGTCGTCGAGGACGGTGGCCCGCAGGTCGGGGTCGTACCGTCCGACGAGCCGCAGCACCCCGGCGTGCCGCACGCGCACCCGCCGGGCCCGCGCCAGGCGCCGTACGAAGGCGGCGGCGGGCAGCGAGACGACGGTGAGGGCGATCGCGACGGCGAGCTGCTCGCGGCCTTCGAGGGCGAACAGCCGCTCGGAGGTGGGGAGTCGGAGCGTGAGCACCATGTCGGTGAGGCGGTGGCTGCTCTCGCCGGACAGGACCAGCTGGGCGGGCAGCAGGGCGGTCGCGGCGGTGAAGACGGCGCCGCACGCGGCCCACACGGCGAGCGCGAGGCGGGGCACCTGCTGGGCCCAGCGGGCCCGGGCGACGAACCAGGGCACGAGGAAGCCGGTGAGGAGGACGAGCCCGAGCGGGACGAGGGCGTGGTGGTTCACGCGTCACCGCCCGCGCCGGGGTGGCCGGGGCCGCCGCCCCGGGTCGCGCGGAGCGCCGCGTCCAGGGCGGCCATGTCCTCGTCCGAGATGACCTCGACGAACCGCAGCAGGGCGGCGGGCCGGTCCTGGCTGTCGCCGAGGGCGTCCCGCATGAGGCCGGCGGTGTACTCCTCGCGGCTGCGGACGGGCTCGTACAGCCAGGCCCGGCCCGCCTTCTCGCGGCGCAGCCAGCCCTTGCGGTGCAGGATGTCCGCCACCGTCATGACGGTCGTGTAGGCGACCCGGCGTCCCCGATTGATGTCGTCGACGATCTCGCGGACGGTGGCGGGCCGCTGCCAGGCCCACAACCGGTCCATGATCTCGGCCTCCAGCTCTCCCAGCCGGCGCACGTGGATCCCCTTCCCCCTGGGCGGCTCATCGTACGGGCCGCCTCCCTCGCTCAGGTATACCCCCCAGGGGTACGGTGGCGGGATGTCGACCTTCCTGAGCGCCTCCGTGACCGGCCCCCTGACCACCCTCACGAGCACCTTCACCACCACCCTCACGAGCGGCCTCATGAGAAACCGCCCCTGCGTGAAGCTCTGCGGCCCCGGTCTTCCCGGTTCGGCGGAGCTGGTGCTCCTCCGGCAGGTGCTCGGGCTCTGTCTCCGCCTGAGCATCACGCTGTCCGCTGAGTGCCCTTCACGCAAGGGCGGTTGATACTGCCGCGCTCCTTCGAGGCCTGCTGAGAGGCCTGCTGGGAGGCCTGCTCCGTCAGCTCCGGATGAGCCGGGCGATGGCCTTCGAGGCCTCGCCCACCTTCACCTTCGCCTGGTCCCCGCCCTGGGCGATCGCCTCCGTGACGCAGCAGCTGAGGTGCTCGTCCAGGAGGGCCACCGCGCAGGACTGGAGGGCCGCGTTGATGGCGGAGACCTGGGTGAGGACGTCGATGCAGTACACGTCCTCGTCGACCATCCGCTGCACCCCCCTGACCTGGCCCTCGATGCGCCTGAGGCGTCTGATGATGTCTTCCTTGTGCTGTCCGTAACCGGCCACGGCGGGCTCCTCGGAGATTGGCGCGGAAGGGAGTGCGTCAGCGGTCGGCGGCCTGGAAGCCGCGCAGGCGCAGGCTGTTGCCGACGACGAAGACCGAGGAGAAGGCCATCGCGGCCCCCGCGATCATCGGGTTGAGCAGTCCGGCCGCGGCGAGCGGCAGGGCGGCGACGTTGTAGGCGAAGGCCCAGAAGAGGTTCGACCGGATCGTGCCGAGGGTCTTGCGGGAGAGCCGGATCGCGTCGGCCGCGGCCCGCAGGTCGCCCCGTACGAGGGTCAGGTCGCCGGCCTCGATGGCGGCGTCCGTGCCGGTGCCCATCGCCAGGCCCAGGTCGGCCTGGGCGAGCGCGGCGGCGTCGTTCACGCCGTCGCCGACCATGGCGACCGAACGGCCCTCCGCCTGGAGCTTCTTGACGACGTCGACCTTGTCCTGCGGCATGACCTCCGCGATGACCTCGTCGATGCCGACCTCGGCGGCGACGGCCTCGGCGACCGCCTTGTTGTCGCCGGTGAGCAGGATCGGGGTGAGCCCGAGGGCCCGCAGCCGCCGGATGGCCTCGGGGCTGGTCTCCTTGACGGCGTCGGCGACTTCGAGGACCGCGCGGGCCTCGCCGTCCCAGGCCACGGCGATCGCCGTCTTGCCGGCCTTCTCCGCGGTGTCCTTGGCGGTCTTGAGCCCGGCCGGGAGGGCCATGGCCCACTCTTCGAGGAGCTTCTCGCGGCCGACGAGGACGGCGTGGCCGTCGACGACGCCCTGGACGCCGAGACCGGGGATGTTGGCGAAGTCCTCGGGGGTGGGGAGCGTGCCGACCCTGGCGGCGGCGCCGGTGGCGACGGCCTGGGCGATCGGGTGCTCGGAGGAGTGCTCCAGGGCGCCCGCGAGCCGCAGCACGTCGGTCTCGTCCACGCCTTCCGCGGTGTGGACCTTGATGAGCGTCATGCGGCCGGTGGTGACGGTGCCGGTCTTGTCGAGGACGATCGTGTCGACCTTGCGGGTGGTCTCCAGGACCTCGGGGCCCTTGATCAGGATGCCGAGCTGGGCGCCGCGGCCGGTGCCGACCATGAGGGCGGTCGGGGTGGCCAGGCCGAGGGCGCAGGGGCAGGCGATGATCAGGACGGCGACGGCCGCGGTGAAGGCGGCGGTGAGCCCCTGGCCGGTGCCGAGCCAGAAGCCGAGCGTGCCGAGCGAGAGCGCGATGACGATCGGGACGAAGACGGCCGAGATCTTGTCGGCGAGGCGCTGGGCGGCGGCCTTGCCGTTCTGCGCGTCCTCGACGAGCTTGGCCATGCGGGCGAGCTGGGTGTCGGAGCCGACGCGGGTGGCCTCGATGACGAGCCGGCCGCCGGCGTTCAGGGTGGCGCCGGTGACGGAGTCGCCGACGGAGACCTCGACCGGCACGGACTCGCCGGTGAGCATGGAGGCGTCCACGGCGGACGAACCCTCGACGACGGTGCCGTCGGTGGCGATCTTCTCGCCCGGGCGGACCAGGAAGCGGTCCCCGACCTGGAGGTCGGCGGTCGGTACGGTGACCTCCTGGCCGCCCCGCAGGACGGTGACCTCCTTGGCGCCCAGCTGCATCAGCGCCTTGAGCGCGGCGCCCGCCTTGCGCTTCGAGCGGGCCTCGAAGTACCGGCCGGCCAGGATGAAGGCGGTGACGCCCGCCGCGGCCTCCAGGTAGATGTTCCCGGCGCCGTCGGTACGGGCGATGGTGAACTCGAAGGCGTGCGTCATCCCCGGCGTACCGGCGGTCCCGAAGAACAGCGCCCACAGCGACCAGAGGAACGCGGCGATCGTGCCGACGGAGATCAGGGTGTCCATGGTGGCCGCGCCGTGCTTGGCGTTGGTCCAGGCGGCCTTGTGGAAGGGCCAGGCGGCGTAGACGACGACCGGCGCGGCGAGCGTGAGGCTCAGCCACTGCCAGTACTCGATCTGGAGCGCCGGGACCATCGCCATCGCGATGACGGGGACGGCGAGCGCGACGGCGGTGACCAGCCGCTGCTTGAGGGGCCGCAGCTCCGCGTCGGCCTTCTCCTCGTCGGAGGGCCCTTCGGGGGCGCCGGGCGTCTCGCTCTTCGGCGGCGCGGGCTCCGCGGCGGTGTAGCCGGTGGCCTCGACGGTCGCGATCAGGGCGGCGACGTCGATGTCGGCGTCGAAGGTGACCTTGGCCTTCTCGGTGGCGTAGTTGACGGTGGCCTCGACCCCGTCCATGCGGTTGAGCTTCTTCTCGATACGGGCCGCGCACGAGGCGCAGGTCATGCCGCCGATGGCGAGCTCGACCTGAGCCGTGCCAGGTGTCGTCGTTGTCATGAGTACTGCTCCTCGTGAGTACGGGGTCGGGGGCCGGGACCCGGGCGTGGTGGGCGGGTCCCGGCGGCCGAGGTGGGGCGGCCGAGGGCCCGTCCGGCCCTGATCCGCCGGGGAGGCCCTAGGCGCGGCCGGTCAGCTCGTAACCGGCGTCGTCGACGGCGGCGGCGATCGCGGCGTCGTCCGGCTCGCCGCCGGTGGTGACGGTCACCAGGCCGCCGTTGACGTCGACGTCCACGGCGATGACGCCGGCGAGCGCGCTGACGGACGTGGTGATCGCGGTCCTGCAGTGGCCGCACGTCATGCCGGAGACGGCGTAGACGGTCGCGGTGCTCTCGGCGATCGCGACCGTGGTCGTGTCGGTGGCGTTGGTCGAGCAGCTGTTGTCAGGGGTGCAGCAGGAGCCCATGGCTTCCTCCTCGGTCGGTTCCTCCGGACCCGGATACCCTCGGGGGGTATCCGGTTGTGAGTCCATGTATACCCCCCGGCGGTATCCGGCGCAAGCGGATCCCCGGCTTGACTTGATACCCCCCAGGGGTATGGTGAAGTGCGTCGAACGGTTACCGCGCCACCCCGCGCACCCACCCCACGTATCGGGAGAGCAGCCATGAACACCGGTGTGAAGATCACTGCCTATGCCGCCGCGCTCGCCGCGACCTTCGGGGCCGCGTACGGGGTCGGCAAGGGTGTCGGCCCCGTCGAGGAGCCGAAGAAGGCCGAGCACGGCGACCACGCCGCGGCCCCCTCGGAGGGCCAGGCCCCCTCGAAGAGCCCGGCCGCGGCCGACGGCCACGCCGGTCACGAGGAGGGCGCGACCGCGGAGACGCCCGCCGCTGCCGCCGCGAACCTCCCCGGCGGACTCCAGGTCTCCGACGGCGGCTACACCCTCGCCCTGGAGACGCCGACCCCCGCCACCGGCAAGAGCGTCCTGAAGTTCTCGATCAAGGACGCGGCCGGGAAGAAGGTCACCGCCTTCACCACCGAGCACGGCAAGGAACTGCACTTCATCGTCGCCTCGCGCGACCTCAACACCTTCCGCCACCTGCACCCGGTGAAGGCCGCGGACGGCACCTGGACGACCCCCGTCGACCTGCCCGCCGCCGGCGGCTACAAGGCCTTCGCCGACTTCAAGCCCGCCGCCCCCGGCGCCAAGGGCGTCACGCTCGGCGCCGACCTCGCCGTACCGGGCGCGTACGCCCCGAAGCCCCTGCCGGCCGTCGTCCCGACCGCGGCCGTCGACGGCTACCAGGTCCGCCTCGGCGGCACGCTCGACCCGGGCAAGGCCGGCGAGCTCAAGCTCACCGTCACCAAGGCCGGCAAGCCCGTCACCGACCTGGAGCCCTACCTCGGGGCGTACGGACACCTCGTCGCCCTGCGCGACGGCGACCTCGCCTACCTCCACGTGCACCCGAACGAGGGGGGTCCCGGCCCGGACGTCTCCTTCACCGCGACGGCGCCCAGCGCCGGGACGTACCGTCTGTTCCTCGACTTCCAGCACGAGGGCAAGGTCCGGACGGCGGCCTTCACGGTCACCGCGGGCGCCGCGAAGGCGACCGCACCGGCGCCCACGACGACCGTCCCCGCAGCCGGTGATGCCGCGGACGATGCGGGAGAGCACACGCACGGCTAGTCTGGTCATTGGACTAGACCTGTAGCCGTCATTCATGGAGGAATGGGCAGCGATGAGCAACCGTGCAGTCCTTGAGGTGATCGCCCTCGACGAGGAAGACGCGGTCGCTGCCCAGGTCGGTGGTGCCGACCGGCTCGAACTCGTCACCGACATGGCGGCGGACGGGCTCACCCCGTCGCGGGCCGGCTTCGCCGCCATCCGCGCCGCCGTCGACATCCCGCTGCGCGTGATGCTCCGCCTCACCGACGGGTTCTCGGCCGGCGGCCCCGACGGCATCGACGCCCTCGTCGCCCGGGCCGCGGAGCTCCGCGAGGCCGGCGCGGACGAGTTCGTCCTCGGCTTCCTCACCCCTGACGGCGAGCCGGACCTGGTCGCCGTCGAGCGGCTGATCGCCGTCCTCGACGGCGCCCGCTGGACCTTCCACCGGGCCGTCGACCGGGCGGCCGACCGCGACGGGCTGCGCAAGCGGCTCGCCGACCTGCCGGGCCTCGACACCTACCTCACGGCGGGCTCCGCCACCGGCGTCGACGACGGCCTCGCCACCCTCAAGGCCGAGGCCGCCCGCTCGGGCGAGCCGGGCTACGAGGCCCGGATCCTCGTCGGCGGCGGCCTGCGCCTCGACCACCTCCCCGAGCTGCGCGCGGCCGGCCTCGACGCCTTCCACATCGGCGGCGCGGCCCGCCCCCAGGGCTGGGCCGCCCCCGTCTCGGCGGACGCGGTACGGGCCTGGCGCGAGGCCGTCGACGCGTAAGGACGACGCGTAAGGACGACGCGTGAGGACGCGTACGGACGCGTGAGGACGCGTACGGACATGTGAGGACGCGTACGGACGTGTAAAGGCGTCACGTGGGGCCGGGGTGTGGGGCGTGCGCGCACGTCCGGCACCCCGGCCCCGCTCGTAAACGCGTGGCCGGGGGTGCGGCCGGATCGTTAGCCTCCCCGCCATGGCAGCCACCAGCAAGATGCAACCCGACGAACTCGACATCGACACCGCGCTCGTCGAGCGACTCGTCGCCGGACGATTCCCCGAATGGGCCGGCCTGCCGGTGCGGGCGGTGGACTCGGCCGGCACGGACAACGCGATGTTCCGGCTCGGCGACGACCTCGTCGTCCGCCTGCCCCGCGTCCCGTACGCGGCCCGGCACGTCGAGAAGGAGCAGCGCTGGCTGCCGCTCCTCGCCCTGCACCTGCCGCTGGACGTGCCCGTCCCCGTGGGGCGGGCCGAGGGCGGCGCGGAGTTCCCGCTGCCCTGGTCGGTCTACCGCTGGCTCGACGGCGCCGACGCCTTCGACGCGCCGCTCGCCGACCTCGCCCACGCCGCCGTCGAGCTGGGCCGCTTCGGCGCGGCGCTCCGCGCGGTCGACGCGACCGGCGGCCCGGCCTCCTTCCGCGGCGGCCCGGTCACCGACTGGGAGGAGGGCCACATGCCGCGCGCGCTCCGCGACCTGGGCGCCGACGGCACCGTCGACGCGGAGCTCGCGACGGCCGCGTGGGAGTCCGTCCTCGCGCTCCCGCAGTGGGACCGCGCGCCCGTCTGGGTCCACGGCGACCTGCTCCCCGGCAACCTCCTCGGCCGCGACGGCCGCCTCAGCGCCGTCATCGACTTCGGCGGCCTGGGCGTCGGCGACCCGGCCTGCGACACGATGCCCGCCTGGACCCTCCTCACCGCCGCCACCCGCCCCCTCTTCCGGGAGGCCGCGGGGGTCGACGATGCGACCTGGGCGCGCGGCCGGGGCTGGGCCCTGTGCTGGGGCCTGGTGACCGAGCACTACTACCGCGTGACGAACCCGGTCCTGGCCGCCGTCGCCCACCGGACCTGGTCGGAGGCCCTGCCGGAGTTCACGGTAGCCCGCTGACCTGCGCTTTAAAGTCGAGTCTTGAGAAAGTTAAGGTTCTGGCGTTGCGATCTTAAAAAACTCAATGTACAAATGAACCATCGCAGGCTCGTCGTCGAGGGCAAGGGAGCCGAGGATGGACTGGCAGGAACTGACTGACCTGACGCAAGGGCAGCCGTTCGTCGTCGAGCGGGTCCGTCTCACCGGCAGCGGGATCGCGATCGAGGGGCAGTTCGAGCCGCCGCAGCTGGCTCAACTCGACATCGAAGACCAGGTGTTCGTCGCCGCCTTCGTCCGGTCGCACGGCTCGATCAAGGAGATGGAGCGGATCTTCGGGGTGAGCTACCCGACGATCAAGTCCCGGTTGAAGCGGATCGCCGAGCACCTCGACTTCGTCGACACCGACCCGGCGCCCACCGGCGCCGCCGGCGTCGTCGACCGCCTGCGGCGCGGAGAGATCAGTGCCCAGGAGGCACTGGCCGAGCTGGAGGGGTCCTGATGGTCCCGCAGCTGGTGACGGTGGGCTACCGCCGCTCCGACGGCCGCAGGCGCCGGCTGTACGTGCCGGTGCTGCCGGTCCTCCTGCTGCTGTCCCCCCTCCTCCTGCTCGCCGTACTCGCCGGACTGGTCGCCTGCCTCGCCGCCCGGATCAGCCCGGTGGGCGCACTGCGCGGCACCGCGCGACTGCTGTGGGCGCTGCCCGGCACCCGCTTCGAGCTGGAGCAGGGCCGAACGGCCGTGCTGGTAAGCGTCAGTTGAGCCGGATCAGGCACAAGACCCAAGGAGCTTTCCATGAACGAGCAGCGCCGTCAGGTCCTGCAGATGCTGGCCGAGGGCAAGATCACCGCGGATGAGGCCGAGCGCCTGATCGAAGCCCTCGAACGAGAACAGCCCGAGCCGCCTGCGCACACCTCGACCCGCCCGAAGGCGCGGCCCAAGTACCTGCGCGTGGTCGTCGACGCCGCCGACGAAACCGGCGGCGACGGGGCGAGCCGGGTCAACATCCGGGTCCCGCTCCAGCTGCTGCGCGCCGGGGTCCGGCTCGCCAGCCTCCTCCCTCCGCAGGCGCTGGCCAAGGTCAACGAGGAGCTCAGCCGGTCGGGAGTGCCGATCGACCTCACCGAGCTCAAGCCGCAGCACCTTGAGGAACTCATCGATCACCTCGACGACGTCGTCGTCGACGTGGAAGACCCCGAGGCCAACGTGAAGATCTTCTGCGAGTAGCCGCGCGACAACGCCGGCTCCGCCAACTCTCCCTACCTTCCCCGTGACTTCAGCCTTCGAAGAGGAGGGCACATGCCTGCCTTTGTCATGCCCACGCCCAAGACGGGTGGCGTTCACCCGTCGCCGGCCGTCGCCGTCTCCGCCGTCGGTCTGCGCAAGTCCTTCGGCGACACGACCGTGCTCGACGGCATCGACCTGCACATCCCGGCCGGGTCCGTCTTCGCGCTCCTCGGCCCGAACGGCGCCGGCAAGACCACCGCCGTCAAGATCCTCTCCACCCTGATCACCGCCGACGCCGGCGAACTGCACGTCGGAGGCCACGACCTGGCGGCCGACCCGCAGGCGGTCCGTGCCGCGATCGGCGTCACCGGCCAGTTCTCCGCGGTCGACGGTCTGATCACCGGCGAGGAGAACATGCTCCTGATGGCGGACCTGCATCACCTGTCGAAGCGCGAGGGGCGGCGGGTCGCCGCCGAACTCCTGGAGCGTTTCGACCTGGTGGACGCCGCGAAGAAGCCGGCCTCCACGTACTCCGGCGGCATGAAGCGCCGTCTGGACCTCGCCATGACGCTGGTCGGCAGTCCGCGGATCATCTTCCTCGACGAGCCGACCACCGGTCTCGACCCGCGTTCCCGTCACAACATGTGGGGCATCATCCGCGGCCTCGTCTCCGACGGCGTCACCGTCTTCCTCACCACCCAGTACCTGGAGGAAGCCGACGAACTCGCCGACCGCATCGCCGTCCTGAACGACGGGAAGATCGCCGCCGAAGGCACCGCCGAGGAGCTCAAGCGCCTCGTCCCCGGCGGGCACGTCCGCCTCCGCTTCACCGACCCGACCGCGTACCAGAGCGCGGCCGCCGCACTCGCCGAGGCCGCCACTCGCGACGACGAGTCGCTGACGCTCCAGATCCCCAGCGACGGCAGCCAGCGCGCCCTGCGCTCCCTCCTCGACCGCCTCGACTCCGCCGGCGTCGAGGCGGACGAACTGACCGTCCACACACCCGACCTCGACGACGTCTTCTTCGCCCTCACCAGCGGAGGCAACGTCCCCCACCAGCCCAGGAAGGACGCCCGATGAGTGCTCTCTCCCTCGCCGTCCGCGACTCGCACACGATGCTGCGCCGCAATCTGCTGCACGCCTGGCGCTACCCGTCCGCGACGCTGAACCTGCTGCTCACGCCGATCATGATGCTGCTGCTCTTCGTCTACATCTTCGGCGACGTGATGAGCGCGGGCATCGCCGGCGGCGGCGCCGACCGCTCCGACTACATCGCCTACATCGTCCCGGGCATCCTGCTGATGACCGTCGGCAGCACCGTGATCGGGGCCGCGGTGTACGTCTCCATGGACATGACCGAGGGCCTCATCGCCCGCTTCCGCACGATGGCGGTCTACCGCGGCTCGGTGATCGTCGGGCACGTCGTCGGCAGCGTGCTCCAGTCGGTCGCCAGCGTGGTCCTCGTCGGCGCCGTCGGCGTGGCCATCGGCTTCCGGTCCACGGACGCCACGGCCCTGGAGTGGCTGGCGGCGTTCGGTCTGATCGCGCTGTTCGCCCTGGCCCTCACCTGGATCGCGGTCGGCATGGGCATGGCCAGCCCGAATCCGGAGGCGGCCAGCAACATGGCGATGCCGCTGATCCTCCTGCCGCTCATCTCCAGTGCCTTCATCCCGGCCGAGACGATGCCGGGCTGGTTCCGGCCGATCGCCGAGTACCAGCCCTTCACCCCCGCCATCGAGACCCTCCGCGGCCTCCTCCTCGGCACCGAGATCGGCCACAACGGCTGGCTCGCCCTCGCCTGGTGCGTCGGCCTCACCGCCCTCGGCTACCGCTGGTCGACGGCGCAGTTCAACCGCGACCCGAAGTAACCGGAACACCGGGCAAGCCCCCGGAAGGCTGTCGTCCACCGGCCCCCGCTGTCACAATCCGGCGCATGACGGGGGCCGTGAACGTCCCGAAGAAGCACAAGGACCGGGTCCTGGTGCGGCGTTGGATGGAGCCGCGCGAGGAGGCGGTCCTGCGGGACGTCCCCGTCCTGATCCTCCAGAGGCTCAGGTTCTGGGGCGGCATCGCGGTCGCACTCGTGGTCAAGTGGCCCCTCGTCGTGAACGAGGGCAACCTCATCGTGCTCTGGTTACGGGACAGCGGCATCCGGCTGCTCCTCGTCCCGTTCCTGCTCCTCCTGACGGCGCCGCTCGTGACCGCCGCGTACTTCCTGATCGTCCGGCCGCCGACGCAGGGCCGCCTCGGCGAACGGCTGCGCGGCCCCCTCACGGCGGCCGGGGCCTTCCTCGGCCATCTCGTGCTCGCGGTCGGGAGCGTGGCGGCAGCCGTGGCCCTCTCCACGACCGTCGACGGGCAGCCCGTCCTCGTCATCGCCGGGATCCTCGTCTGCCTCTACGGGGTGGCGCGCGGCATGGCGTTCCTCTGCTTCGCGGTCCCGGCGGTCTCCCGCCACATGTTCCGCACGGTCGAGATCCACCCAGCGCTCCCGGCCCTGATCACCGTGGCACTCTCCTGGGAGCTCGCCCTCCAGGACGTCTTCCTCCCGCTGTCCCGCTGGCCGGAGGACCCGGTCCTGCTGCCCCTCGGCGGCGCCGCCGCGACCACGCTGATCGCGACGGCCGAACTCTGGCGGCTGTACGCCCGGCACGGCATGCGCTTCCGCCTCCTGACGACCAGGCCCACCAACCGCTAGGAAGCGGCGACGAGTTCGACCTCGAACCCGTCCGCGTTCTCCAGGTACGCCGCGTAGTGGCCCTCGCCGCCCGCGTACGGATGCCGGTCGGCGAACAGCAGCCGCCAGCCGTGCGCCGGCGCCTCGGCCGCGAGCGCGTCGACGGCGGCCCGGTCGCCCGCGTGGAACGCCAGGTGATTCAGCCCCGGCCGGAGCCGGTCGTGGGCGTCCCCCGTGCGGGCCGGGGACTGCTCGACGACGAGGTAGCAGGAGCCGAGCGCCCAGCTGCGGCCGCCCTCCCAGCGCTGGAAGGGCGCGTACCCGAGGGCGCCGAGGAGCCAGCCGAAGCTCACCTCGGCGCGGGCCAGGTCACCCACCCACAGCTCGACGTGATGCAGGGAACCGGTCGCGCCCACGTTCACAGCGTGCCCAACTGCACCGGAACCGGGGCTGAGTGAAGGATCGTCAGTCCGGACACCGCACGCGTCAGCGCCACGTACAGCCGCCGCAGGCCCGTCCGCTCGTCCGGTTCGCCGTCGACGACCGCCGCCGGCTCGTCGAGGACCACGTAGTCGTACTCCAGGCCCTTCGCGAGCGAGGCCGGGACCAGCGTCAGCCGGGACTCGGCGGTGGTCTCCTCGCCGGGGGAGAGGTACGCGAGCCCGGCCGCCGTCAGCGCCTCCGCCAGCGGGGCGATCCGCGCGTCGGCGGCGATCAGGCCGATCGAGCCCTCGTGGGCCAGGGACTCGACGCAGGCGGCGACGACGGCCGCGTCCAGCTCCTCCGGGTCCTCCGTGTGCCGGACGGCCAGCGAGCCCGGGTTCTCCCGGACCGACTCCACCGCCGCGAGCCCCGGCGACATGTGCGGAAGCAGCCGCGAGGCGTACGCGATCACCTCGCGCGGCACACGGAAACCGGCCGTCAGCTCCTCCACGACCGCCTCCGGCTTGCCCAGGTGCCCGAGCGCCTGCGCCCAACTCTCCGTCGCCCAGGGGGTCGTGCCCTGCGCGAGGTCGCCGAGGACCGTCGCCGAGCCGGTCGTGCAGCGGCGGCCCACCGCCCGGTACTGCATCGGGGACAGGTCCTGCGCCTCGTCGAGGACCACGTGCCCGAGCGAGTGCGTCCGCTCGACCAGGTCCCGGGTCTCGTCGATCAGCACCGCGTCCGCCGCCGACCACTTCGCCGACTTCACGCTCCGCGCCGGCTTCGCCCAGAGCAGCAGCTTCTGCTCGTCCTCGGTGAACAGCCCCTCGGCGTGCTCCGCCAGGAACTCCGCGTCGCCGAGCAGTCGCAGGACGAGCTTCGCGGGCTCCACCAGCGGCCAGCACTCCTTCACGACGGCCTTCACCGCCGTGTTCCGCGCGACCGCGTTCTGCACCCGGTCGTCGGGCGCCTCGCCGGCCTCCTCCATCCGCACGAGGACCGCGTGCGCGATCCGCTGCGGAAGCGCCTCACGGGCCGCCCCGTACCGGATGTCCCGGTCGAGCAACTCCCGTACCATCTCCTCGATTTCGTACGCGGGCACCCGCCACCTGCGCGAGCCGCGCACCACCATCAGGGACTCCTTCGGCATCGCGACGTGCGAACGGACCGCGCGCCGCAGCACCTCCGCCATCCGGGCGTCGCCCTTGACGACCGCCGTCGCCGCCTCGTCCGTCCCCCGCACCTCGACATGCGCGACGAGGTCGTCGACGGTCGCCTGCTGGACCTCCAACTCACCGAGTGCCGGGAGGACTTGCTCGATGTAGTGGAGGAAGGACCGGTTCGGCCCGATGACCAGGGTGCCGGTGCGGGCGAGCCGCTCCCGGTGCGCGTAGAGGAGGTACGCGACACGGTGCAGGCCCACGGCCGTCTTGCCGGTGCCGGGGCCGCCCTGCACGCACACCGTCCCGGACAGGTCGGAGCGGACGATCCCGTCCTGCTCCGGCTGGATCGTCGCGACGATGTCCCGCATGGGGCCGACGCGGGGCCGTTCGATCTCCGCCTGGAGCAGCCGGCTCGTCGTCTCCAGCTCCGCCGGGTCGGAGAGGTGCTCGTCCTCGTACGCGGTGAGGTCGCCGGCCGTGTACCCGAAGCGCCGCCGCAGCCCCACGTCCTGCGGGTCCTTCTTCGACGCCTGGTAGTACGGCTGCGACACCGGCGCACGCCAGTCGATCACCATCGGGTCGCCGTCGGCGTCATGGACGTGCCGCCGCCCGATGTAGAAGCGCTGCCCCTCCTGCGTGGTGTGCAGGTAGTCGAGGCGGCCGAAGAACAGCGGGGTGTCGGCGAGGTCCGCGAGCGCCTTGATCCGGTCCTCGATCTGGCGCCCGAGCACCAGGGAGTTGACCCAGTTCGCCGTGACGTCCTTGATGTCGAGCGCCTCGACGTCCTCGCGCATCGCGCGGAGGGCGGCGCGGGAGGAGGTCAGATGGGCGCGCTCGCGCGCGAGCGGATCGAGCACGGGGCCGGAAGCGGGGCCGGAGGCGGGCTCGGCGACGGGGCCGGAGGCGGGGTCGGAAACGGGGTCGGAAACGGGCACGGTGAAGCCTCCGGGCAGGTGGATACACGGACACGACGAGGTGGCCGCCGGTTTCCGGCCGGGCGGCGGCTCTCCACGGGGGAGGCGGGGAAGCTGGCGAGTGTAACTCCGTGCGGGTGCGCGGGGCGAATCGTTTTCACCCCCGTGGACCCGTAGGGGTCGGGGTCCGACGTAAGGGGGACCCCGATTCCACCCCCAGGCCGATGTGTTCGGAATGTCCGGATTCCATCATGGAGACATGACCGCGACGACCTTCACCCTCGTGACCACCGTCCCCCGACCCCGCACCCGCCCCCTCGCCGCCGCGTTCCACGCGATACGCGCGGTACGCGCCTTCGGCGGCGCGGCGGCCGGCGTCGTCCTCCTCGGCGACTACGGCCCGCCCGGGGCCGGCGTCAGGGACCCGCGCCCTGAGTACGCACCCGGCCCCGACTGAGTACGCGAACGCCTGGTGGCCGTTCCACCGCCCCTGATGTGATCAGGACATGGAGACGACGACCAGCACCACGGACACCCCCGGCCCGACCGCCTTCACCCTGCGCGTCACAGCGGGCTTCGGCCTGCTGCTCCTCCTGGCCTGCCTGGTGGCCACCTTCATGATCACCCTCGGCGACGCCGTCGGGGGCGACGGCGTCGGCGGCGTCTTCATCGCGGCCGGCTTCTGGGCCTTGGCCGCCGGAGCCGTGGCGGGCGTGGCGGCCCTGATCGTGCCCCGCCGGGCCCTGGTCACCGCCCAGTACTGCCTGGCGATCGCGGGCCCGTTCCTCGCCCTGATGGACTGAGGAACGACCCTTACGGGGCCAGCAGCTCGTCCGCGTCGACGATCCGGTACGCGTACCCCTGCTCCGCCAGGAACCGCTGCCGGTGCGCCGCGAAGTCCTGGTCGATGGTGTCCCGCGCGACCACCGAGTAGAAGTGCGCCTGGTGCCCGTCGGCCTTCGGCCGCAGGACCCGGCCCAGGCGCTGCGCCTCCTCCTGCCGGGACCCGAAGGTGCCCGACACCTGGATCGCGACCGTCGCCTCCGGCAGGTCGATCGAGAAGTTCGCGACCTTCGACACCACGAGCACGCTGATCTCACCCGTACGGAACGCGTCGAAGAGCTTCTCCCGCTGCGCGTTCGACGTCTCGCCCTTGATGACGGGAGCGTCCAGATGCTCGCCGAGCTCGTCGAGCTGGTCGATGTACTGCCCGATGACGAGGATCTGCTGCCCCTCGAACTTCTTCACCAGGGCCTCGGTCACCTTCCGCTTCGTCGCCGTCGTCGCGCAGAAGCGGTACTTCTCCTCCGGCTCGGCCGTCGCGTACGCGAGCCGCTCGGAGTCGGTCAGATTGACCCGGACCTCGACGCAGTCGGCGGGCGCGATGTAGCCCTGCGCCTCGATCTCCTTCCACGGCGCGTCGAACCGCTTGGGCCCGATCAGCGAGAACACGTCGGACTCGCGCCCGTCCTCCCGGACCAGCGTGGCGGTCAGCCCGAGCCGCCGCCGAGCCTGCAGATCGGCGGTGAACTTGAAGACGGGCGCGGGCAGCAGATGCACCTCGTCGTAGACGACGAGGCCCCAGTCCCGGGAGTCGAAGAGCTCCAGGTGCGGGTAGATGCCCTTCCGCTTGGTCGTGAGGACCTGGTAGGTGGCGATGGTGACGGGCCGGATCTCCTTCTTCGTCCCGCTGTACTCGCCGATCTCGTCCTCGGTGAGCGAGGTCCGCTTCACGAGCTCGCTCTTCCACTGACGGGCGGAGACGGTATTGGTCACCAGAATCAGCGTCGTCGCCTTGGCCTCCGCCATGGCGCCCGCCCCGACCAGCGTCTTCCCCGCACCACAGGGCAGCACGACGACCCCGGAACCGCCGTGCCAGAAGCCGTCGACGGCCTGCCGCTGGTACGGCCGCAGGGTCCAGCCGTCCTCGGCGAGCTCGATGGGGTGGGCCTCCCCGTCGACGTACCCGGCGAGGTCCTCGGCGGGCCAGCCCAGCTTGAGCAGCGTCTGCTTGATCTGCCCGCGCTCGGAGGGGTGCACGGCGACGGTGTCCTCGTCGATCCGCGCCCCGACCAGCGGCTGCACCTTCTTCGACCGGAGGATCTCCTCCAGGACGGGCCGGTCGGTGCTGGTCAGGACGAGCCCGTGGGTGGGGTGCTTGGAGAGCGTGAGCCGCCCGTACCGGTCCATGGTCTCGGCGATGTCGACGAGCAGCGCGTGCGGCACGGGGTACCGGGAGTACTCGACGAGCGCGTCGACGACCTGCTCGGCGTCGTGCCCGGCGGCCCGCGCGTTCCACAGCCCGAGCGGCGTCAGCCGGTACGTATGGATGTGCTCGGGCGCCCGCTCCAGCTCCGCGAAGGGCGCGATGGCCCGCCGGCACACCTCGGCGAGCTCGTGGTCGACCTCCAGGAGCAGCGTCTTGTCGCTCTGGACGATGAGGGGCCCATTCACGCGCGATCAGTCCTTCCCGGGCCGCTCCGAAGGCGGCGGCCAATCCTCCAGTCTGCCTGATGCACGGTGGTCGGCGCGATGCCGGCGTCAGACCTGGTCGTCCGCCAGTTCCGCCACGCCCGTGATCCGGTGCAGGGGGTACGTGCGGACCTCGTCGGCCGTGTGGTCGTAGCCCGTCACGAAGCCGCCCTCCACGCGGACCGGGGCGATGACCCGCTGGCTCGCCGCGCCCTCCGCGTTGACGTAGCCGATCCAGACCGCCGAGCCGGTCATCGCCGCCGCCTGGACCGTGGCCAGGGTCTCCGCCGCCGACGTGCGGGGGAGGGTGCCTGCGGTCGTCGGGGTCGTGGGTTCCTTGCGGACCGCCGTGGCCGCCCGGTCGCCCGCCCGGATCGCCTTGACCGCGGCCCCGAGGAGCGTGTCGTCCGGGGACGGCGGGCCGTCGGGGACCGGGACCGGGGCCGTACGGGCCGGGGTGCGGTACGCGTCCGCGCGGGCGATCAGGACGTCGCCCTCGGCCGACTCCGCCGCCGGGGCGTACCCCATCGACCGCAGCCCGTCGAGCAGCGACACCGGGTCCGTCTGCGCCGCGAGCACCGTCGGCGCGAGGCGCCGCAGCCCCAGCGGCGCGGACCGCCGGTCGGCCAGGATCTCGCCGAGGACCGTGTCGTCGTCGCAGCGCACGTACGCGGACGCCGCCCCGACCTTGAGGTGGCCGTGGCGTCTCGCGACGTCGTCCACGAGGTACGCGAGCGGCTGCGGGACGGGCGTCGTCGAGTGCTTCGCGAGGAACTCGTGCAGGTCGGTCGCCGTCTGGCCCGAGTCGAGCGCGCGCCGCACCGAGCCGGGCGTGAACCGGTAGACCGTCGCGCCACCCTTCGATTCCACGTCCGCGAGGACGCCCAGCGCGTCGGCGAGCGGCCGCCGCAGCGGCCCCGGCGCCACGGCCGTCAGGTCGGCCTGGAGGAGGACGTGGTCGACGGCCTCCGGGAGCAGCGGCGCCAGCAGCGTCGCCGCCCGCGTCGCGGCCACCGCCGGCTCCACCCCGCCGCCCGGCTCGGCGGGCGACGCCGCCTCGGCCAGCGGCAGGTTCAGCAGCGCGCGGGCCGGGCCCGACAGGGCGCCGCGCCCGGTGAGCCCGAGCAGCTCGGCCTCCTCCAGCGTCCACCGCGCGATCCGGGACCGCAGATCGGCCGCGCCCCCCGAGACCGCGCCCGCGCCGACCGCGCCGGCCGTGCCTTCGGCGCCCCGCAGCGGGCGCTCCCAGCGCAGCCGGGCCAGGAGCGACTCGGGGTCCGCCGCCGCACCCGGCGGGAGCGTCGCGAGCAGCATCAGCACCCGGTGACGGACCTCCGGGGCCGACGAACGGTCCAGGTCCGGGCCGAGCGCCGAGAGCGTACGGCCCTTCGCGTCCTGGCCGCCGACCAGACCGGACGTACGGGTCGCGGTCAGCCACGGCGTGACGAGCCGCGCCCACCGCTCGGCCGGCGGCAGGTCCAGCCAGTCGTCGTAGGCCGGCGTCGGCGCGTACCGCTCGTCCGCCTCGCCGTCCGAGGCGAGCAGCCCCGCCGCGTACCCGAGCTCCAGCCAGAAGCAGGCGATCTGCTCCGACACGTCCAGGGCCGCCGCGATCCGCTTCAGGTCCCGCACCGCGAGTCCGCCCGCGCGCAGCACCGGCGGGCCGCCCCGGTCCCAGGCCTTCAGCAACTCCTCGACCGTCGCGAGCGCCACGTACGCCTGCCCGGCGGCGGCACTGTCCACAACCTGTGGACGGTAGTCGCGCCCCACCACCGGCTCCGGCGGCACCGGCTCCGGCGCCCGGTGCGCCCGCCCGCCCCGCAGATGCAGCGCCACCTCACGCGGCAGCACCATCGTCCGCGGCGACACCGGCAACAGCAGCCCCCGGTCGCGCAGCCAGCGCACGGGCGGCGCGGGGTTCGCCGTCACCTCCCCGTACGGAGGACCCCACACCAGCCGGTCCAGGACGGCCAGCGCCTCCGGCGGCGCCGTGTCGAGCAGCTCGCCCATCCGCGTCCGGTCGGTGAAGAGCCCCGTCAGCGCGGCCACCGCCGACACCGGGTCGTGCGTCGACGTCAGACCGGCCGCCGCGATGATCTCCTGCACCCGGCCCGGCGACATCCCGGACGTCGCCTCCGCGACCGTCGGCCCGAGCCCCGTCGGCGACGGGTGCTGCGCCGACGGCGCGAGCAGCTCCCGCGCGGTCCGGACGAGCCGCAGCCGCTCGTCCTCGCCCCACACGAGCGCCTGCTCGCGCAGCAGGGCGACGGCGGCGGGCAGCGCCGCCTCGATCTCCGGCTCGCCCTCGTCGCCGGCGACCAGCGCGAGGAGTACGGAGTACGGCGTCGGGTCCGGGGCCACGGCGAGCGCCTCGGCCGTCTGGAGCGAGAAGCGGTCGAGCCGCTCGATCGCCCGGATCACGGAACCGCGCGTACCGGCCCGGGTCGCCAGCTGCGTCAGGTCGTTCGGCACGGGGCCCAGGAGGTCAGGCCGGGCGCGCAGCAGCGCGGCCAGGCCGTCGTCGCCCCGCGCGCGCAGCGCTTCCGCGAGCGTGCGCGGCGCCGCGGCGGCGCCAGATGCTTCGGCCACGTGCGCCTCCCGGTCGAGCTCACCGATCCCCATCCGCACCACGTTAGCCCCTGCCCGCGCGCTAACGTCGGGGCGTACCGGGCGAACCGGCCGTGGAGGGGCACTGTGGGGATCGAGAGCGACCAGTTGGTCTACGACTATCTGAGCCGGGTCGGCGATCTGGCACACCAGCGGCAGCTGCCGGCGGACGACCGGGCGCGGCTGGTGTCGACGCTGCGGAACGAGATCGACCGGCGGCGCGCCACGTACGGCGAGGAGTCCCCGGCGGCGGTCCAGGGCATCCTCGGCGCGCTGGGCACCCCGGACGAGGTGGTGCAACGGGCGGACGACACGCCGGGCGGGACGGGTGCGGCTGGCGGGGCCGGGGGCCCTGGTGGGACCGGTGGGACCGGTGGGACCGGTGGGACCGGTGGGACCGGTGGGGCTGGCAGGGCTGGTAGGACCCCTGGGATCGGCAGGACCAGCGGGACCGGTAGAGCCGGTGGGCCCGGTGCGACCAGTCGGACCCGTGGGGCCGGTGGGACGCCGGTGCCGTCCCCGCGATCCGGGAAGTCCGCCAAGCTCGCGAAGCCTGCCAGGCCCGCCAAGCTCGCGAAGCCCTCCGCCAAGCCGTCCGTGACACCCTCCGCCCCGCCCTCCCCGCCCCCGCCCCGCGACAGCGGCGGCCTGGACCCGGACTGGTGGCGGACCGACGCCACCCGCGCCACCGACGTCGACGTGACCGAAGGACTTCCCGGTTTCGTCGGCGGCATCGAGCGGCCGGACCTCTTCGAGCCCCCGGCCCCCGAGGCCGACGAGGAGGACGAGGAGTACGGGGACGAGGACGGCGCCCCCGGCCGGTGGCGCCGGATCGCCCGCGTCGTCCTGCGGCGGAAGACGGTCCTCGACCCGGAGCCGGCGGAGGCCGAGGAGCCGGACGAGGCGGAGGCCGCCCCCGCCCGCCCCCGGCTCGCGAACCCCTTCGTCCTGCTCGCCGCGCTGCTCCTGCTCGGCGGTGCCGTCTTCGGCTCGCTCGTCGCGCTCGCCGTCGGCTGGCTCCTCGCGTACGCCTCCCGCCGGCTGACCCCCGGCGAGGTCAAGGGCGCCGTCCTCGTCGTCCCCGGCCTCTCTGCCGCGGCCGGTGTCGTCTGGCTGTGGGGCAGGGTCGAGGGCCGCTGGGGCGAGGCCGTGGCCCCGGGCGGCCCCGCGATGAGCGCGGCGATCGCCGAGACCTGGCCCTGGGTGCTGCGGGGCGCGGCGGTCGCCTCGGCGCTCTTCCTGCTCTGGCGCTCCCGCAAGCACTGAGCCTGCTGGGCAGCCTGGGCACGCTGGCCCGCTGGCCCGCCGAGCCGCCCAGGCCCGCCGAGCCGCCCAGGCCCGCCGAGCCGCCCAGGCCCGCCGAGCCGCCCAGGCCCGCCGAGCCGCCCAGGCCCGCTGGGCCCGCCGAGCCCACCGAGCCCACTGAGCCGACCGAGCCCACCGAGCCCACCGAGCCGGCTCAGTCGGAGCTACGCCTCCGTCTCCTCCTGCCAGGGCGCCCCCGGTACCACCAGCGGCGAGCCCGTGACCGGGTCCGGGACGACGACCGACTCCAGGCCGAAGACGTCCCGTACGAGCTCCGCCGTCACGATCTCGGCCGGCGGGCCCTCCGCGACCACCCGGCCGGCCTTCATGGCGACGAGGTGGTCGGCGTACCGGGCGGCCTGGTTGAGGTCGTGCAGGACGAGGACGACGGTCCGCTCGCGCAGCCGGTTGAGGCGGCGGACCAGGTCGAGGACCTCCACCTGGTGGGAGATGTCCAGGTAGGTGGTGGGCTCGTCGAGGAGGAGCAGGTCGGTCTCCTGCGCGAGCGCCATCGCGATCCACACCCGCTGCCGCTGGCCGCCCGAGAGCGCGTCGACGGACCGGTCGGCGAGCGCGGCCACGTCCGTACGCGCCATGGCGTCGGTCACCGCCCGCTCGTCCTCCTCCGACCACTGCTTCCACCAGGCCTGGTGCGGCTGGCGGCCCCGGGAGACGAGGTCGGCGACGGTGATCGCCTCCGGCGCGACGGGTGTCTGCGGAAGGAGCCCGATGGAGCGGGCGATCCGCTTCGTGGGGAGCTTGGCGAGCTCCTCGCCGTCGAGGAGGACGGCGCCGCCGGCCGGCTTGAGGAGCCGGCCGAGCGCGCGGAGGGTGGTGGACTTGCCGCAGGCGTTGGGGCCGACGATCACGGTCACCTTGCCGTCGGGGATCGCGAGGTCGAGCTCGTGCACGACGGTGCGGTCCTCGTAGGCGAGGGTCAGCCCGCGCGCGGTCAGCCTGCCGGTGCCGGTGCCGGTGCCGGTGCCTGCGCCTCCGCCTCCGCTCGAACTCGTACCCGTGCCCGTGCCCGTACCCGTGCTCGTGCTCGTCATGCCTTGCCTTCCGTTCGGCTCCGGACGATGAGCCAGATCAGGTACGGGGCGCCGACCGCCGCCGTGAGGACACCCACGGGCAGTTCGACGGGGGAGAGGAGCCGCCTGGCGAGCAGGTCGGCGACGACCACGATCACCGCGCCCGTGAGCGCCGAGCAGAGCAGCGGGATCTGCGCGGTCCGCGTCATGCGGCGGGCGATCTGCGGGGCGAGCAGGGCCACGAAGTCGACCGGTCCCGCGACGCCCGTCGCCACGGAGGCGAGGACGACGCCGACGGCGACGAGCCCGAGGCGGACCCGGCCGAGCCGTACGCCGAGGGCGGTCGCCGTGTCGTCGTCGAGGGAGACCGTCCGCTGGGCGCGGGCGGCCCACAGCACGGCCGGCAGCATCAGGAGCAGCGTCCAGCGGATCGGCGCGGACTCGTCCCAGCCCCGCCCGTTGAGGGAGCCGGTCATCCAGATCTGGGCCTGCTGGGCGACGAGGTAGTCGCCCTTCGTCATGAAGAGGGTGGTGAGGGACCGCAGCGCGATCGCGAACCCGATCCCGATGAGGACGAACCGCGTCGCGTGCAGCCCGCCGCGCCAGGCGAACACGTACACGAGCGCGGCGGCGAGGATTCCGCCCGCGATCGAGAGGTACGGCAGCACGGTGTACGAGCCGATGCCGAAGGTCATCGCGGCGACGGTGACGGCCCCGGCGCCCTGGCTGATGCCGATGATGTCGGGGCTGGCGAGCGGGTTGCGGGCGACGGTCTGGATGAGCGCGCCGGCGATCCCGAAGGCGGCGCCGACGGCGAGGGCGACGACGAGCCGCGGCTCGCGCAGCTCCGCCACGACGAACGCCGACGGCGACGGCTCGCCGAGGAGGATCCGTACGACCTCAGAGGGGCCGACGAACCGCTCGCCGACGCAGAGGTACGCGACGGAGGCGGCGGCCAGGAGCAGCAGGAGGCCGCAGGCGACGAGGGCCGAGCGCCGATGGACGAGGAAGGACCCCCGCCCGGCGCGCACGAGCCCGTACCCGGCGGGCCGCGTACGGGACCCCGTACGGGACCGCGGACCGGCGGGCGGACGGGAGAGCGTCGTACTCACGCGGGCACCGCCTTCCGCCGCACCAGGGTGACCAGGAACGGCACCCCGATCAGCGCGGTCATCACTCCGGCGGGCACCTCGCCCGGCGGGAAGAGGATCCGTCCGGCGACGTCCGCGACGAGCAGTATCACCGGCCCGATCAGCGCGGCCATGGGCAGGACCCAGCGGTGGTCGGAGCCGACGACGGCCCGCGCGATGTGCGGTACGGCGAGGCCGACGAAGGCGACGGGCCCGGCGGCGGCGACGGCTGCGCCGGTCAGGACGGTCGCGCCGAGACCGCCGACGATCCGCACGGTCGCGACCCGCTGCCCGAGCCCCTTCGCCACGTCCTCGCCGAGCGCGAGCGCGTCGAGGCCGCGCGCCACGGACAGCACGAGGACCGCGCCGATCAGCAGGAAGGGCCAGATCTGGCCGACGATCTCGGTGTCGCGGCCGTCGAGGGAGCCGATCTGCCAGAACCGGAACTCGTCGAGCGCCGAGGCCCGGGTCGTGAGGATGCCGGTGGTGACGGAGAGCAGCAGCGCGTTGATCGCGGCCCCGCCGAGCGCGAGCTTCACGGGTGTGGCGCCGCCGCGCCCGCCGGAGGCGATCGCGTAGACGGCGACGGAGGCGAGCGCGGCGCCGCCGAAGGCGAACCACACGTACCCGCTCAGGTCGTGCACGCCGAGGAAGGCGATGGCGAGGACGACGGCCACCGACGAGCCCTGGCTGATGCCGAGGATGCCGGGGTCGGCGATCGGGTTGCGGGTGATGCCCTGGAGCGCGGTGCCGGCGAGGGCGAGCGCGACGCCGACCATCAGCCCGATGAGGGTGCGGGGGACGCGGAGCTCCCGGACGACCTCGGCGTCGTCGCCGGTGGCGCCGTGCAGCAGGGCGTCGAAGACGGTCGACGGGGCGATGGCGCGGGCGCCCACGGCGAGGCTGAGGAGGACGGCGAGCAGCAGGGCGACGACAGCCGCCGAGGTCGCGAGGACCCGTCTGGAGGGGAAAGCGGCTGGCATGCGGGACCCATCGGCGGAAGTGCGGGCTTGCGACCTTGCGAGGTTCGGTAAGGCTCGCCTCAGTGTAAGCAGCACCCAATATTCGAACGTCTGGACCCGAAGCTCGCCGACAATGTCCCCATGAAGCCCCCGCAGACGCCCCAGCAGCCCGCCCCGGACCCGTCCCCGGCCTCGTCACCGGCCCTGGCCTCGTCCCCCACCCCCACCCCCACCCCCACCCCGCTCACCGTCGGCTTCGACCTCGACCTGACGCTGATCGACAGCCGCCCCGGCATCAAGGCCGCCTTCGAGGCCTTCGCGGCCGACACCGGCGCCGAGATCGACGCCGACCTCGTCGTCTCCCGCCTCGGCCCGCCCCTCGAACACGAGATGGCGCATTGGTTCCCCGAGGAGCAGGTCACGGAGATGGTGGCCCGCTACAGGGAGTTCTACCCGCTGTACGCGATCGAGCCCTCGCACCCGATGCCGGGCGCCCGGGACGCGATCCAGGCCGTGCGCGACGCGGGCGGCCGCACGATCGTCGTCACCGCCAAGAACGGCCCGCACGCCGAGCTGCACCTCGCGCACCTCGGCATCGAGCCGGACGCGGTCGTCGGCGGCCTCTGGGCCGAGGGCAAGGCGGAGGCCCTGCGCGCCCACGGCGCCCAGGTGTACGTCGGCGACCACGTCGGCGACGTCCGCGGCGCCGCCACGGCGGGCGCCGTCGCGGTGGCCGTGGCGACCGGCCCCTGCGCCCCCGAAGAGCTCCGCGCGGCGGGCGCGGACGTGGTCCTCACGGACCTGACGGACTTCCGTCCGTGGCTGGAGACCTACCGCGCCTGAGCGGCTGCGGCCGCACCCTGCCGGGCCTGCCGCCGCTGGGCCGCGATGGACCGCAGCACTCCGGCGGCGGCGACGGCGAATCCGACGCCCATGAGCATGGAGACGGTGTACGCGACGGTGGGGAACGGCTCGGTCCCCAGGAACAGCGGAGCCACCGTGACCAGCGTCGCCACCGCACCGACGGCGAAGAGCACGACACCGACCTTGACGAGGCCGTCACCCGGGGCGCTGTCGTTCACCGGCACGGCAGGGGTTTCACTACGCATCCAGTCAGGGTAGTTCCCAGGCCGGACGAACACTTCGGCGGCCGCTCCGGCAGCGTCTTGTCAGCGGCCCCCGGAGCACTAGCCTTGGTGCCGGCGGGTCGGGCGACCCGCCGTTTGCCGTACCCATGACAGCCCATGACAGCCCATGTCAGCCCCAGCGACGAGTACGAGGACGAGGACAGACGTGCCTACCGGCAAGGTCAAATGGTTCAACAGCGAGAAGGGCTTCGGCTTTCTCTCCCGCGACGACGGCGGCGACGTCTTCGTGCACTCGTCGGTGCTCCCTGCCGGAGTCGACGCACTGAAGCCTGGCCAGCGGGTCGAATTCGGTGTCGTCGCCGGTCAGCGCGGCGACCAGGCGCTTTCCGTGACGATCCTCGACCCGACCCCGTCCGTCGCCGCCGCGCAGCGCCGTAAGCCCGACGAACTGGCGTCCATCGTGCAGGACCTGACGACGCTCCTGGAGAACATCACACCGGCCCTGGAGCGCGGCCGGTACCCGGAGAAGACCCAGGGCAAGAAGATCGCGGGCCTGCTGCGCGCGGTCGCCGACCAGCTCGACGTCTGATCCGCACGGCCACGGTTACGGCTACAGCCACAGCTCAGGCCACAGCCACAGCCACAGCTCAGGCCACTACGGGAACGCGAGCGCGTCCGGGCCGAGGGGCGGTACGAGTCCCTCGGCCGCGGCGCGGGTGAGCAGCCCGCGGACCGCCGCGTAGCCGTGCTCGCCCAGGTCGGCCGTGAACTCGTTCACGTAGAGGCCGATGTGCTGGTCGGCGACCTTCGGGTCCATCTCCTGGGCGTGCTCCAGGACGTACGGCCGCGAGGCCGTCGGGTCGTCCCAGGCCATCCGCACGGATGTGCGGGCCGACTCGGCGAGCAGCCGCAGGGTCTCCTCGCCGAGGGAGCGGCGGGCGACGATCGCGCCGAGCGGGATCGGCAGCCCGGTCGTGGCCTCCCAGTGCTCGCCCATGTCGGCGAGGCAGTGCAGGCCGTAGTCCTGGTAGGTGAAGCGGGCCTCGTGGATGACGAGCCCCGCGTCGACCTTGCCGTCGCGGACGGCGGGCATGATCTCGTGGAACGGCATGACGACGACGTTCCCGACGCCTCCCGGCACGGTCTCGGCCGCCCACAGCCGGAAGAGGAGGTACGCGGTCGAGCGCTCGCTCGGCACGGCGACCGTCTTCCCGGCGAGGTCGGCCCCGGTCCCGGCGTCCTTCGTCAGCACGAGCGGCCCGCAGCCCCGGCCGAGGGCGCCGCCGCAGGGCAGCAGCGCGTACTCGTCGAGGATCCACGGCAGGACGGCGTACGAGACCTTCAGGACGTCGTGGTCGTCGGCGCCGCCCTCCGCCCAGCCGTTGGTGACGTCGATGTCGGCGAAGGTCACGTCGAGCCGGGGGGCGTCCGGGACGCGGCCGTGGGCCCAGGCGTCGAAGACGAAGGTGTCGTTCGGGCAGGGCGAGTAAGCGATCTTCAGTTTCACTTCGCCTCCAGGGAGAAATCCAGGGAGAAAGCGGGCCCCAGCAGCGAGAACGCCCGCCGGAGGGAGTCCAGGGCCTCGCCGATGCGCCAGGCGGCGCGGTCGCGCGGGCCGACGGCGTTCGACACGGACCGGATCTCGACGACGGGCACGCCGTACGCGGCGGCGGCCTCGGCGACGCCGAAGCCCTCCATCGCCTCGGCGGCGGCCGTCGGGTGGCGCCCGGCCAGCTCGGCGGCGCGGCCGGCGGTGCCGGTGACGGTGGAGACGGTGAGGACGGGTGCGACGGTGTGCGGCCGGCCGCCGGCGCGCAGCGCGGCGGCGAGGGGGCCGGTCAGGGCGGGCGGTACGGGGTGCGCGGACCGTCCGAAGCCGAGCTCCTCGACGGCGAGGTACCCGTCCGGGGTCTCCGCGCCGAGGTCGGCGGCGACGATCGCCGCGGAGACGACGACGGTGCCGATCGGGGCGTGGGGCGCGAATCCGCCGGCGATTCCGGCGGAGACGACGAGGTCGTAGGGGGTGGCGGCGTCCGCCAGCGAGGCGTACGCCAGTGCCGTGCCCGTCGCGGCGGCCACGGCCGCCGGGCCGACCCCGCCGACGAGGAGATCCACTCCGTCGGCGTGGCGGCGCAGGGTGAGGCCACCAGGGAGCGCCAGGGGCTCCCAGGCGGTGTCCCGGGCGGTGTCCCGGGCGTGCTCCGGGGCGGTGTCCGGGGCGTCAGGACCGAGGCCGGCGGCGACGGAGTCGGCCTCCGCCGCCACGGCCGTCACGATCAGGATCCGGTGGACCACCGGCGGATCAGGATTCCTTCTTCAGCTGGAAGTGCCAGATGCCGGTCAGCTTCTTGCCGGTGTTCTCGACGATGGTCACCTGGGTCTTGTCGGTGGCCTCGCCGGTCTGGCTGGAGAAGAAGGCGCTGGCCGGAATGGTCCGGTACGTCTTCTTGTACGGCTCGGGCTCGGCCTGCTGGCCGCCGAGGAAGATCGTCCAGCCGTTGTCCGCGATCTCGGGGTCGACCCCGAAGCGGATCTTGTCGTCCATCGCCACGGTGATGGACTTCTCGGCCTTCTTGTTGAGGCACTGCTGGATCTGCGACTCCTTGATGGCGTCGCCGTCGTTGTAGCAGGCGGCCTCGGAGTGGATCGAGTCGGACCCGACCGTGACGGTCGCGATCGGAGTCGGCTTGTCGCAGGCGGAGAGAACGAGGAGCCCGGCGGAGACGGCCCCGAGGGCGACGGCGGCCCGGCGGCGCGAGCCGGAGAAGAACGCAACGGTCATGAGCCGAAGGCTATCGGGCCGCCGCGCCCGCGCCACGCGGGGGTACGGCGCGCCGCCGCTCCGTGACCTCGGGAGACCTCGCGGGAACCCCTCGGAAGCCCCCGCAGCGGGTCCGTACCGCGTCGGCAGGCCGCCCGCACCGCGCCCTCCCCTACGCCACCCGAGCCTTCGGGCGGCCCTGTGGGCCCGGCGGGCCCTGGCGGCGGCGGGCCGCCCCGAGCAGGCCGCGGACGGAGAGGAGCGCGCCCAGCGCGAGGATCCCGGCGGCCACGGCCATGCCGAGCGTGCCGTTCAGCGGCAGGGCGATGCCGATCGCCCCGCCCACCACCCACGCCATCTGCAGCGCCGTCTCCGAGCGCGCGAACGCCGACGTCCGCACCACCTCCGGCACGTCCCGCTGGATCAGCGCGTCCAGCGACAGCTTCGACAGGGCCTGCGTGAGGCCCGCGACCGCGCCCAGGACGGCGACCATCGCCCCGCCGAAGAAGATCGCCGCGCAGATCGCCGTACCGCACACCACGCTGATCATCGTGGCGATGATCACCTCGGGCCCGTGGCCCCGGTCGCGCAGGAGCGAGCCGGCGGCCGTGCCGCAGGCGTTCCCCACGCCCGCCGCCACACCCACGATCCCCAGGGAGACGGCGGCGCTCTGCCCCGACAGCGGATGCTCGCGCAGCAGGAACGCCAGGAAGAAGATCAGGAAACCCGACAGCATGCGCTGCGCCGCGTTCGCCTCCAGACCGTGCAGGACGGACGGGCCGACCGTCCGCAGACTCGGCTTCCGCTCGCCGTGAGTCAGCAGGTGCGCCCGCCGTTCACCCTTCGCCGAGTCCACCTTGGGCGGCAACCGCAGCGCCCAGAACGCGCCGAGCACGAACAGCGCACACGCCCCGTACAGCGGATACCGGGGCCCGAGCAGCTGGAGCCCCGCCCCGATGGGCGCGGCGATCCCGGTGGCGAGCAGCCCGGCGAGGGTGACCCGGGAGTTCGCCTTCACGAGCGAGAACTTCGGTGGGAGCAGGCGCGGGACGACCGCGCTGCGCACCACCCCGTACGCCTTCGAGGCGACCAGGACGCCCAGTGCCGCCGGGTACAGCTCCAGGCCGCCGGTGGTGACCGCGCCCGACATCATGATCGCGAGGACCGCGCGGGTCAGCATCGCGCCCGCCATCGCCGCGCGCCTGCCGTGCGGGATGCGGTCCAGAAGCGGGCCGATCACCGGGGCGAGCAGGACGAAGGGGGCCATGGTGACGGCGAGGTAGAGCGCCACGCGGCCGCGGGCCTCGTCGGTGGGTACCGAGAAGAAGACGGTGGAGGCGAGGGCGACGGTGATCATGACGTCCCCGGCGCCGTTCACGGCGTGCAGCTCGATCAGTTTGCCGAGCCCCGACTCGCCCGCTCCGTGGGCGTGGGTGGCCTTCCGGATGCCCTTCGCGGTCCCGGTGAAGGGCAGGTGCAAGGCGCGTCCGACCGACCGGCCCGCTCGGCGGAGCGGTCCGGCATGATCTTCGGATCGTGCGGGAGACCGTGCGGCTGCCACTCCGTCATAGTGCCCCACCAGCGCGCCGCACGAACCGTGGCGCGGCGAACGGAGGAGGTACGGAAGGGGTACGGAGTCGCTAATGAGCCAGTTCTGACGGCCCGCGATCCGCGTCTCCAGGGGGCCCGCAGCTCCCCTCGGCCGTCCGCGATCCGGGCCACTTGAGGCGGGCAGGTGGGCGGAGGCCCGCGAACGGGGTAGCGTGCGTAGCGCGTCACCGGCGGAAGTTCTCGGCCGCGCGCCTCTTCGGCATCCCGCAGAATGGATGGCGATAGGTGTGCCCGAGACACGCGAGACAAGTCGGGTGCGGACGTCGATGCGGCCCCCTGGTCCGCTCCGCCCGCCGCCCGTGGCTTCGCTTTCGCCCCTCGGCCGGCGCACCCGTGAGACGGCGTAGGAGAGAAGCGAGACCTGTGAGTGCTGCGACGACGCGAAGCGGTGCCCCGCGTACCCCGCGAGCCACGCGTACCCCCGACCGCCTGTGCGTCGAGGCGGTAGACCTCGCGCGGGAGGCCGCCGAGGAGGCGGCCGCGCCCGGCAAGGTGGGCGCACACGTCGAGGTCGTCGCGGAGGGCGACCGGGTCGTCACGCACTTCTTCGAGTGCGAGGAGCCCGGTTACCGCGGCTGGCGCTGGGCGGTGACGATCACCCGTGCCTCCCGCGCCAAGAACATCACGCTGGACGAAACCGTCCTGCTGCCCGGCGCCGACGCCCTCCTCGCCCCCGAGTGGGTGCCGTGGAGCGAGCGCCTCCGCCCCGGCGACATGGGCCCGGGCGACCTGCTGCCCACCGAGCAGGATGACCTGCGCCTGGAGCCCGGCTACTCGGGCGAGGACGCGCCGCCGCCGAACTCGGCGGTCTCGGAGGAGCTGGCGGACCACCTCGACGCCGAGGACGCCGAGATCGTCTCCCGTACCCCCTCGCGGGGCGCGATCGCCTCGGTCGCCGAGGAGCTCGGCATGCGCCGCGCCCGGGTCCTCTCCCGGTACGGCCTGCACGTGGCCGCGGACCGCTGGGACGAGAGCTTCGGCGCCAAGACGCCGATGGCGCAGGCCGCGCCCGCGTCCTGCGACTCCTGCGCCTTCCTGGTGCCGCTCGCCGGCTCCCTGAAGCAGGCCTTCGGCGTGTGCGCCAACGAGTTCTCCCCGGCGGACGGCCGGGTCGTCTCCCTCGCGTACGGCTGCGGCGGCCACTCCGAGGCCGCGGTCATGCCGAAGCCCCCGCGCCCGGCGCCCCCGGTCCTCGACTCGATGGCCGCGGACGTCTTCCCGCTCCGCCCGGCCAAGGACTCCGGCTCGACGACCGAGCCCGACGACTCCTCCGAGGACCTGGGCCACTCGTAACCCTCGCGGCCTCCCCGGGATGTGCTTCCGCGCGCCCCGGGGACGGCACGTGCCCCGGCGGCCGGGGTGGGGCGGAGCGCGGTACCTTTCGGGCCCCGGACCTTCGGGTCCGGCAGTGTCACCACCCGACCAGTACCCGATCACCACCCCATCAGCCCGTGATCACCACCCCATCGGCCCGTGATCACCGCGCCCCGCAGAGTGGAGTCAGACGTGAGCGTCAGCGTCCGGACGACGACCGACGGAACCGATCCCTTCGGCACCGCACGGCTGCGGCGGGGAGTGCTCGACGCCTGGGGCGCCTCGCCCGCCCGGTTCCGCGAGGACGCCAACGCCGAGGAGGACCTCGCGCTCGGCGGCTACCGCGACCGGCTCGTCGTCGAACTCGCCCAGAACGCCGCCGACGCCGCCCACCGCGCCGGCGTCACCGGCCGCCTCCGCCTCACCCTCCACCCCGCCGACGACGAGAGCCCCGCGATCCTCGCCGCCGCCAACACCGGCGCCCCGCTCGACGCCACCGGCGCCGAGTCACTGTCCACGCTCCGCGCCTCCGCCAAGCGCGAGCAGGGCCCCGGCGCCGTCGGCCGCTTCGGCGTCGGCTTCGCCGCCGTCCTCGCCGTGACCGACGAACCCGCCGTCCTCGGCCGCCACGGCGGCGTCCGCTGGTCCCTCGCCGAAGCCCGCGAACTCGCCGCCGAGTCCGCCCGGTACAGCCCGGGCCTCGGCGACGAACTGCGCCGCAGGGACGGCCACGTACCCCTCCTGCGCCTCCCGCTGCCCGCCGAGGGCACCGCGCCCGACGGCTACGACACGGTCGTCGTCCTCCCGCTGCGCGACACCGCCGCCCGCGACCTGGCCGAACGGCTCCTCGAATCGGTCGACGACGCGCTGCTCCTCACCCTCCCCGGCCTCGCGGAGATCGTCGTCGAGACGGCCGAGGGCGTACGGACCCTCCGCAGGTCCGAGGACGACGGTTACGTCCACATCGACGACACCGCCACCGGCACCCACCGCTGGCGGACCGTCTCCCACACCGGGCCCCTCGACGCCGGACTCCTCAAGGACCGCCCGGTGGAGGAGCGCCTCCGCCCCCACTGGTCCGTCACCTGGGCCGTACCCGTGGACGCGGAGGGCGCCCCGCGCCACCCCCGTACCGAACCCGTCGTGCACGCCCCGACGCCCACCGACGAACCGCTCGGCATCCCCGCCCTCCTCATCGCCTCCCTGCCGCTGGACACCGCGCGCCGCCACCCGGCGCCCGGCCCGCTCACCGACTTCCTGGTGCAGCGCGCGGCCGACGCGTACGCCGAACTCCTCGCCGACTGGCAGCCGGTGACGACCGCGACCCTCGACCTCGTCCCCGGCCCGCTCGGCAAGGGCCCGCTCGACGGGGCCCTGCGCGAGGCGATCCTCGACCGGCTGCCGCGGGTCGCGTTCCTGGCCCCGGCCGCCCCCTCCGAGGAACTCCCGGCACTCCGCCCGATCGAGGCGGAAGTCGCGGAGGGCGCGGGCGCGGAGACGCTCGACGTCCTTGCCGAGGTCTTCCCGACCCTCCTCCCGGCCGGCCTGGAGCGGCGCCCCGAACTGCGCACCCTCGGGGTGGGCCGCGTCCCCCTGACGGAGGCGATCGACCGCCTCGCGGGCGTCGACAGGGCCCCGACGTGGTGGTGGCGGCTCTACGACTCGCTCGCCGGCGTCGACCCGGACCGCCTGACGGGCCTCCCCGTACCGCTCGCGACCGACTCCGACCCCGACTCCGACCCTGACTCCGGCTCCGGCTCCGGCGAGGCGGCGGTCCGGATCCGCACGACGATCGGCCCCCGCCAGGTCCTGCTCCCGCAGGACCGGACCCCCGCCGAACTGACCCGCCTCGGCCTGAAGGTGGCGCACCCGGAAGCGGCGCACCCGCTCCTGGAGAAGCTGGGCGCCCTGCCGGCCACGCCCCGCGCGGTCCTGACGACCCCGCAGGTGAGGGCGGCGGTCGCGGCCTCCCTCGACGCGGGGGAGATCTGGGACGAGGACGCCGACACCCTCGACGCGGAGGAACTGGCGGACACGGTCCTCGCCCTCGTACGGGACGCGGAACTCGACCCGGGCGAGGAGCCCTGGCTCGGCGCGCTCGCCCTCCCCGACGAGGACGGCGAACTCTCCCCGGCGGGCGAACTGGTCCTCCCGGGCTCGCCCTTCGCGGCGGTGATGCGCGAGGACGAACTGGCCTACGTGGACGCGGACCTGGCGAGCCGCTGGGGCGAACAGCCCCTCGCGGCCTGTGGAGTCCTGGCCACCTTCGCCCTGGTCCGCGCGACGGACCTGGTCCTCGACCCGGACGAGGTCGAGCCCCGGGAGAGCGACTACCCGGAGCCGGACGACGCCGGCCTCCTCGACGCGGTCGACGTGTGGTGCGAGGACGTCCTGGACCGCCTGCCGGAATCGCCGGTGCCGCCGGTGGCGACGGAGATCGTGGCGGTACGGGACCTGGACCTGGTCGACGACGACGCCTGGCCGCAGGCCCTGGCCCTCCTGGCGCAGCCGCCCCTGCGAGACGCCCTGACCCAACCCGTCCGGATCCTCCTCCCGGACGGCACGACGGAGACGGTCCGCTCGTACACGGCATGGTGGCTCCGGGACCACCCGGTCCTGGACGGCCGCCGCCCGGCCGGCCTGCGGGCCGAGGGCTCGGACCCCCTCCTCGCCGGCCTGTACGACTCCGCCGACGCGACCGGCTTCGACGACGAACAGGTCCTGCGGGCGCTCGGCGTCCGCACGTCGGTCGCGGCGCTCCTGGAGGAACCGGGCGGCGCGGCCGAACTCCTGACGCGCCTCGCGGACCCGGAGCGCGAGGTCACGGCCCCCCAACTGCACGCCCTCTACACGGCCCTCGCGGACCTGGACCCGGAGCAGGTCACGCTCCCGGACGAGCTGCGCGCGGTAGTGGACGGCGAACTGGTGGTGGTGGACGCGGCGGAGGCCCTGGTGGCGGACGCCCCGGACCTCCTCCCCCTCACGGGCGACACCCCGCTGCTCCCGGTGGCCCCGTCGAGGGCGGCGGACCTGGCGGAACTGCTCCAGGTCCGGCGCCTGAGCGAGACGTTCGAGGCGGAGGTGACGACGGTCGGCGAGGAACACGAGGTCCCGCCGTCGGTCCACGAACTCCTGGGCCCGGCCACCCCCGCCTCGTACATCGAACACGAGGAACTCCGCGCGGCGGGCACGGAACTGGACTGGCGGGTCACGCCGGACGGCACCCTCCACGCCTCCACCCTGGAAGGCGTAGCGGCCGGCCTGGCCTGGTCGGCAGGCCAATGGCCCCGCCGCTTCGAGGTGGCGGCCCTGCTGGAGGACCCGTCGAGGACAGCGGAACTGGCAAGGGACCGCTGGTTCGACTGACCGAGGCGCTAGGGCGGGGGTTTCGGGCGGGCTTCTGGTGGGACCGCCCTCTTTCCGAGAGTCGCAGCTTCCGTCACCGCGTCAAGGGCAAGTCGGCTCCGCCGATGGCCTTCGGCCACCCTTGACCCGGTGCCGGAAGCTGCGCAACAACTCTCGGAGGGCGGTCCGGGGGCCGGGGTCGCGGGGGTCCGGGTATCGCTCAGGCCTCGTGAGCGGGTGACGGGCCGGTGGGTGGGGGCTCGGTTAGTGGCCGAGGCGAGTGGGCACCTTCCGTCGGTTCGGGGTGCGCGGTCGTTGAATGGGGCAGCGGGGCAAGGCTTGGCGGCGAACGCACGTCCCTCGGCTGGGATTCAGGCCCGGCTGGTCATTCCCGGTGGGTTGGGGCAGGCGAGCCGTGCATTACTACGAGTAAGGGGCCGGGGGGCAGCCGCAAGACGGGCATTTCACCCATTGGGGTCTGGCGCGGGCTGTCGAAGTGCAGGTTTTGTCGACGACTACCGCTGGGCGGTGGTGTTGGCTCCGTCGAGTGACTCCCGGATGATGTCCGCGTGACCGGAGTGCTGGGCGGTCTCCCTGATGAGGTGGAGCAGGATCCGTCGCACGGACCAGTAGACGGTCTCCGGCGGAGACCACGGTGTCCGGGGGAGGGGCAGGCGCCGGTCCAGGTCCGGCAGGGCGGACACGACGGCTTCGGTCGTCTTCGCCGCCGCCGCGTACTCCTCCAGGAGCTCGGCGATGCTCTCGCCGTCGGCCATGCGGTATTGCTCCATGTCGAGCATGCCTTCCGGCAGCTCGCCGTCCCCCTTGGCGATGATCTGCGTCCAGACCTGCTCGCCGCGAGTGAGGTGCTTGACGATCCCGCCCAGGGTCAGTTCGCTCACGGTCGTGCGCTGCGCGGCCTGAGCGTCGCTGATGCCGCGCACCGTGATCAGCAGCAACTCCCGCTGCTCCGCGAGCGCACTGAGCAGCTCGCCGCGCTCGCCGTCGAGGGAAGGGGATGCGGTCGGGTTCTCTGAGGAAGTGGCCATGGACTGACGATAGGAAGCATGTAGGTCAGGGTGTGTCCTCGATCCCACTCCGGGCCGGTGACGTCACCCCCACCGAGATTGACCAGCGGGGCCTGAATCCCGACCACCCACCGGCCGTCCCCCGCTAAGCCAAGCCCGACTGCCCCATTCAACGATCGCGCACCCCGAACCGACGGAAAGTGCCCACTCGCCCCCGCCGCAAGCCCAGCCCCCACCCACCGGCCCGCCACTCGCTCACGCAACCCCGGCCGATGCCCGGGGCCCCGGCGACTCCGGCCCCCGGACCGCCCTCCGAGAGTTGTTGCGCAGCTTCCGGCGCCGGGGCAAGGGTGGCCGAAGGCCATCGGCGGAGCCGACTTGCCCTTGACGCGGTGGTGGAAGGTGCGACTCTCGGAGAGAGGGCGGTCCCACCAGAAGCCCACCGGAAACTCCCGCCCCCAGAGCCCTGCGGGTGGCGCCGCGCTGACGTTCTCCCCTTCCGGTCCTGGCCCCCCGGTCCTGGCCCCCGCCGTGGCGCGCTCGGTCGGGCCGCGGTGGGGCGCGACACCCCTTCTGCCGGGTAGTGGCGCGGATTCGGCGCCTTTAGGGTGGCCGCGTGGAAATGGACGAACGGCTCCTTCACAGCTCGTCGTTCGGTGCAGCGGCAGCCGCGTACGCCGAGCATCGGCCGGACTACGCGCAGGACGCCGTGCGTTGGGTGCTTGAGCCCGCGCCCGGGGTGCGCGTGCTCGATCTCGGCGCCGGGACCGGCAAGCTGACCGCCACGCTGGCCGCGCTCGGTGCCGACGTCGTCGCGGTCGAGCCCGACCCGGCGATGCTGGCCGAGCTGCGCCGCACCCTGCCGGCCGTCCGAGCCCTGCCGGGCAGTGCCGAGTCGATCCCGCTGCCGGACGCGTCCGTCGACGCCGTGCTGGCCGGGAACGCCATGCACTGGTTCGACATGGCCGTCGCGGGGCCCGAGATCTCCCGGGTCCTCGCACCCGGCGGGGTCCTGGCCGGGCTGTGGAACGTCATGGACGACCAGGTCGAGTGGGTGGCCGGGCTCGCGCGGGTCAGCGGGAGCGCCGCCATCGGCCCGCGCGACACGCCGGCCAGTTGGCGGGCCGCGACCGCGGACATGCACCTTCCCAGGGTCAAGAGTGAGTCCGACGCGCTCCCTCTGTTCGGCTCGCCGCAGCGCGCCACGTTCCCGCACGGGCAGCGCCGTACCGCCGACTCCCTCGTCGCGACCCTCGCCACGCGCGCGGGCATGCTGGTCATGCCGGAAGAAGAACGCGAGGCCGCGCTCGGCCGGATCCGCGCATTCCTTTCCCGCAGGCCGGAAACCGCCGACGGCGAGTTCACCCTCCCGATGCTGACCGCCGTATTGAGGGTGCGGCGGATGTGACCTACACAGGGAACCTCTTGCTCACCCACCGGTAGGACAGCTCAAGCAGAGCCCCGCCCGCCGCCGCGATGACGACCGCCGCCCACGGCAGCGTCGTGCCCACCAGCTTCAGTGCGAAGAAGTTCTGGAGCCAGGGGACGACGAGGACGAGGAGGAAGGCGCCGGCCATGGTGGCGACCAGGGTGACGCGCCACCAGGTGTAGGGGCGGGCGATGATCGCGAGGACCCACATGGAGACGAGGAAGAGGGTGAGGGTGGCCGCGCTGGTCTCCGCCTCCAGGGCGCCCTCGCCGCTGTAGTGGTGGCGGGCGAGGAGGTACGTGGTGAAGGTGGCCGCCGCCGCGATGACGCCGCCGGGGATCGCGTACCGCATGACGCGGCGGACGAAGTGCGGCTTCGCCCGTTCCTTGTTGGGGGCGAGCGCGAGGAAGAAGGCGGGGATGCCGATCGTCAGGGTGGAGAGGAGCGTGAGGTGGCGGGGGAGGAAGGGGTACTCGACCTGCGAGCAGACCACCAGGACGGCGAGGAGGACCGAGTAGACCGTCTTGGTGAGGAAGAGGGTGGCCACGCGGGTGATGTTGCCGATGACCCGGCGGCCTTCCCCGACCACCGACGGGAGCGTCGCGAAGGAGTTGTTCAGGAGGACGATCTGGGCGACGGCCCGGGTCGCTTCCGAGCCCGAGCCCATCGAGACGCCGATGTCCGCGTCCTTCAGGGCCAGGACGTCGTTGACGCCGTCGCCCGTCATCGCGACCGTGTGGCCGTGGGACTGGAGCGCCGCCACCATGTCCCGCTTCTGCTGCGGGCTGACCCGGCCGAAGACCGCGTTCTCGTCGAGGACCTTCGCCATCTCCTCCCGGTCGGTGGGGAGCTCGCGGGCGTCGACGGTGTTCTCGGCGCCCGGCATGTCGAGTTTCCCGGCCACCGCGCCCACCGAGACCGCGTTGTCGCCCGAGATGATCTTCGTGGTGACGTTCTGGTCGGCGAAGTAGGCGAGGGTGTCGGCGGCGTCCGGCCGTAGCCGCTGCTCCAGGACGACGAGCGCGGTCGGGCGGACGTCGGAGGCCACCCCGGGGTCGTCGAGTTCGCGGGTCGTACGGGCGAGGAGGAGGACCCGCAGGCCCTGTTCGTTGAGGTGGTCGATCTCGGTGAGGGTCGGGTCCCCTGCCGTGAGGAGGACGTCGGGGGCGCCGAGCAGCCACGTCGAGTCCTCGCCGTCGCCCTCGCTGAAGGCCGCGCCGCTGTACTTCCGCGCCGAGGAGAAGGGGAGGGACTCCGTGCAGCGCCAGTCCACCGAGTCCGGGTAGGCGTCGATGATCGCCTGGAGGGAGGCGTTCGGGCGCGGGTCGGATTCGCCCAGGGAGCCGAGGACCTTGCGTACGTACGCCTCGTCCGAGCCGTTGAGGGGACGGAGCTCCGTGACGTCCATGCCGCCCTCGGTGAGCGTGCCCGTCTTGTCGAGGCAGACGACGTCGACGCGGGCCAGGCCCTCGATCGCGGGGAGTTCCTGGACGAGGCACTGTTTGCGGCCGAGGCGGATCACGCCGATCGCGAAGGCGACGGAGGTGAGGAGGACGAGGCCCTCGGGGATCATCGGGACGATGCCGCCGACCGTGCGGGCGATCGAGTTCTTGAGGTCGTTGTCCTTGACGACGAGCTGGCTGATGATCAGTCCGATCGCGGTCGGGATCATCATCCACGTCACGTACTTGAGGATCGTGGAGATGCCGCTGCGCAGCTCGGAGTGGACGAGGGTGAAGCGGGAGGCCTCTTCGGCGAGCTGGGCGGCGTAGGCCTCGCGGCCGACCTTGGTGGCGGTGAACGCGCCGCCGCCGGCGACCACGAACGAGCCGGACATGACCGGGGCGCCGGGCTGTTTCACGACCGGGTCGGCCTCGCCGGTGAGGAGCGATTCGTCGATCTCCAGGCTCTCGGCCTCGGCGACGACACCGTCGACGACGACCTTGTCGCCGGGTCCGAGCTCGATCAGGTCGCCGAGGACGATCTCGGAGGTGGAGAGCTCGGCGGCGACCCCGTCGCGGCGGACGGTCGGTTTCGCCTCGCCGATGACGGCGAGCCCGTCGAGGGTCTTCTTGGCGCGGAGCTCCTGGATGATGCCGATGCCGGTGTTGGCGATGATCACGAAGCCGAAGAGGCTGTCCTGGATCGGCGCGACGATGAACATGATCACCCACAGCACGCCGATGATGGCGTTGAAGCGGGTGAAGACGTTCGCGCGGACGATGTCGGTGGTCGAGCGGGAGCTGCGCAGGGGTACGTCGTTGACCTCGCCGCGCGCGACGCGCTCGGCGACCTCGGCGGAGGTGAGCCCGGCCGGGCGGTGCACGACGGGGGGTTCCACCGCCTCGGTCTCGCCGCCGCCCGTGTCGATCTTCGCCCGCTGAGTCATGTTTTCGACGGTACGACCGGAATGGGCCGTTCACCTGCCGAGCAGGGCGAAGATCAGACCGGGGGAGGAGGGGAATCGTCCCCTGGGGGTAGGAGCCCGAGGTCGTCTCGGGGTTCTGGTCCGTCCGTGCGGCTTCCGCCTGCTCCGCCTGCTCCGCCTGCTCGGCCTGCTCCGTCGGCTCCGACTACTCGGTCGGCTCCGCCTGCTCGGCCTGCTCGGCCTGCTCCGTCGGCTCCGACTACTCGGTCGGCTCCGCCTGCTCCGTCGACTCCGCCTACTCGGCCTGCTCCGTCGACTCCGCCGCCCGTGCCGCCGCGTGCCGCTTGAGCGCCGCGTCCCGCCCTCGTACGTACCAGATGCCGATCAGGCCGAGCCCGGCGCCGGCCAGGCAGGTCCACACCCACCAGGTCAGGTCCCGGTCGTCGAACCAGCCGTAGAAGGGCACCTGGACGAGGAAGAGGACGAACCACAGGATCGTGCCGCCGGTGATGGTGGCGACGACGGGCCCTTCGAGGGGCTCGGGTGCCTCGTGCTTCGGTGTCCACTTCGCCATGGGCCTCAGTCTAGGTGGCGGGAAATCGTATCTACGCGCGGAGATAGACGCTCGCTCGTTCATGTGTTCATACTGAAACGGTTTGCCTCTGGCGGGTTTCCCTCGTATGAACCGCCAAAAAGGACTTCTTCCGAAGAGGAACCCCCATGAGCACCACGGCCACCGCCAAGGCCACGTCCCCCGAGCCTGCGCACTCTCCGGAGCCGCGCTCGGGCCTCGACCGCTACTTCCGGATCTCCCAGCGCGGCTCGACCGTCGCCCGCGAGGTCCGGGGCGGTTTCGCCACGTTCTTCGCGATGGCCTACATCATCGTGCTGAACCCGATCATCCTCGGCAGCGCCAAGGACATGTACGGGCACCAGCTCGACAGCGGCCAGCTCGTCACCGCGACCGTCCTCACCGCGGCCTTCTCGACGCTCCTCATGGGCGTCATCGGCAACGTCCCGATCGCCCTCGCCGCCGGCCTCGGCGTCAACACGGTCGTCGCGCTCCAGCTCGCGCCCAAGATGTCCTGGCCGGACGCCATGGGCATGGTCGTCCTCGCCGGCGTCGTCGTGATGCTGCTCGTCGCGACCGGTCTGCGCGAGCGCGTCATGAACGCCGTCCCGGTCGGCCTGCGCAAGGGCATCGCGATCGGCATCGGCCTCTTCATCATGCTCATCGGCCTCGTCGACTCGGGCTTCGTCTCCCGCATCCCCGACGCCGCGCACACCACCGTCCCGCTCCAGCTCGGCGGCGACGGGCACCTCACCGGCTGGCCGGTGCTCGTCTTCGTCCTGGGCACCCTGCTCACCCTCGCGCTGATCATCCGCAAGGTGCCGGGCGCCATCCTCATCTCGATCGTCGTCATGACGATCGTGGCGATGGTGATCAACGCGGTCGCGACCGTCCCGTCCTGGGGTCTGACCACCCCGGAGTGGCCGGGCAACCCGGTGGCCTCGCCCGACTTCGGCCTGGTCGGCGAGGTCAGCCTCTTCGGCGGCTTCTCGAAGGTCGGTCTGCTGACCGGCATCCTCTTCGTCTTCACCGTGCTGCTGTCCTGCTTCTTCGACGCGATGGGCACGATCCTCGGCGTCGGCGACGAGGCCAAGCTGATGGACAAGGACGGCAACTTCCCCGGCATCAACAAGGTCCTGCTCGTCGACGGCCTGGCGGTCGCGGCCGGCGGCGGCACCTCCGCCTCGGCCAACACCTGCTTCGTGGAGTCCACGGCGGGTGTCGGCGAGGGCGCGCGCACGGGCCTCGCCTCGGTCGTCACCGGCGGTCTCTTCGCGGTCGCGCTGTTTCTCACGCCGCTGGCGACGATGGTCCCGTCGCAGGCGGCCACGCCCGCGCTGCTCGCGGTCGGCTTCCTCATCCTGGCCGGTTCGATCAAGGACATCGACTGGAGCGACTACACCATCGCGGTGCCGGCGTTCCTGGCGATGCTGATGATGCCGTTCACGTACTCGATCACGAACGGCATCGGCATCGGCTTCATCGCGTTCAGCGTGCTGCGCCTGGCGGCCGGCCGGGGCCGTGAGGTCCCGGTGGCCATGTACGTCGTGTCGGCGGTCTTCGTCTTCTACTACGCGATGCCGGCGCTCGGCCTCACGTGACCGTCGGGCGACGGCTCGGGCGAAGGCCCGGCCGCGGCTGCGGCTCCGACGCCGGTTCCGACTTCGGCTCCGACGCCGGTTCCGACTTCGGCTCCGACGCCGGTTCCGGCTGACGCCTCCCCGTAGAACTTCTCCGTCTCGTCGACGGCGGTCTTGAACCGCTCGTCGAAATCCTCGCGAATGAGCGTCCGGACGACATAGTCCTGGACGCTCATTCCTCTTTTCGCGGCGTGACTCTTGAGCCGGTCGAGCAGCTCACCGTCGATGCGCAGGCTGAGCACTGTCGATCCCATGCCGTTCAGGGTCGGGGCATCCGGTGCCCCTTTGCGTCACTTTCCGGATCTGACTCACTCGTTTGGGTGATGCATGGATACCGAAGCGTGACCTGCTGGTAGAGGGGTGTCCCCCTCCCGTGTGACCCGCCGTGTGCCCGCCGCGTGACCCGCAGTGTGATCCACGCGACGTCGGCGCGTCCCGGTTGGTATTTAGGAAGAGTAATGAGTTAGGCTAACGAACATGCCTGACCTGTCCCACGGCACCGCCGAAGACGCCGCGGCCGTGAACGCGCTCCGCTCCTCCGTCATGCGACTGAGCCGACGCCTCAAGCACCAGCGCGTCGACGAGTCGCTGAGCCCCACCGAGATGTCGGTGCTCGGCACTCTGAAGCTCTGCGGCTCCGCCACCCCCGGTGAGCTGGCCCGCAAGGAGCACGTCCAGCCGCCGTCGATGACCCGCATCGTCGCGCTGCTCGAAGCCAAGGGACTGGTCCGGCTGGAGCCGCACCCCGACGACCGCCGGCAGAAGGTGGTCCGCCAGACCGAGCAGGCCGAAGCCATGCTCGAAGAGTCCCGCCGCAAGCGGAACGCCTGGCTGGCCATCCTCGCCGAGGGACTGGACGAGGACGAATGGGCCAAGCTTCGCGCAGCCGCCCCGGTCCTGGAGAAGCTCGCTCACCTCTGATCGACGCGCCAAGGAGGCGAACGCACTTTGAGTACGGGACCCGGAGCAGACTCCGCACCCGTCCATCAACCCACCCTCAAGACCCGTGGGCGGGGGGAAACCTTCTCCTCGCTCAAAATCCGCAACTACCGGCTGTTCTTCACCGGAGCCATCGTCTCCAACACCGGTACGTGGATGGCCCGCATCACCCAGGACTGGCTGGTCCTGAGCCTCACCGGCTCGGCCGCCGCCGTCGGCATCACCACAGCCCTGCAGTTCCTGCCGATGCTGCTCTTCGGCCTGTACGGCGGTGTCATAGCCGACCGCTACCCGAAGCGGCGCCTGCTCCTCTTCAGTCAGGCCGCCCTCGGACTGTGCGGCCTCGCGCTCGCCGTCCTCACCCTCTCCGGCTCCATCCAGGTCTGGCACGTCTACCTGATCGCCTTCCTCCTCGGCATGGTGACGGTCGTCGACAACCCGGCCCGGCAGGCGTACGTCGCCGAGATGGTCGGCCCCGACCAGCTCCGTAACGCCGTCTCCCTGAACTCGGCGAACTTCCAGTCCGCGCGGCTCGTCGGCCCCGCCGTCGCCGGTGTCCTCATCGCCGGAGTCGGCAGCGGCTGGGCGTTCCTCCTCAACGGCCTCTCCTTCGCCGCCCCGCTCGTGAGCCTCCTGCTCATGCGGACGAGCGAGCTCCACAAGGTGGAGCGCGCCCCGCGCGGCAAGGGCCAGCTGAGGGAGGGCCTGCGGTACGTGGCCGGGCGGCCGGACCTGATCTGGCCGATCGTCCTCGTGGGCTTCATCGGCACCTTCGGGTTCAACTTCCCGATCTGGCTGACGGCCTTCTCGGAGGAGGTCTTCCACGTCGGCGCCGGTACGTACGGCTTCCTCAACACCCTGATGGCGGCCGGCTCCCTCGTGGGCGCCCTCGCCGCGGCCCGTCGCGGATCGACCCGGCTGCGGATGCTGGTCGTCGCGGCGGCGGTCTTCGGCGTCCTGGAGATCGCGGCGGCCCTGTCGCCGGCGTTCTGGCTGTTCGCGCTGCTGCTCGTGCCGATCGGCATGATCGGCCTCACGGTCAACATCACCGCGAACTCGGCCGTGCAGATGGCGACCGACCCGGCCATGCGGGGCCGCGTGATGAGCCTCTACATGATGGTCTTCGCCGGCGGCACCCCGATCGGGGCCCCGCTCCTCGGCTGGGTCACCGACACGTACGGCGCCCGCGTCGGCTTCGCGACGGGCGGCGTGATCTCGCTGCTCGCGGCGGGCGTCATCGGCCTGGTCCTGGCGAAGGTCGGCGGCCTGAAGGTCGCCCTGGGCTGGCGCCACGGGCACCCGCAGGTGCGGTTCGTGGCGCGGGAGCGTCTGGTGACCGCCGCCTAGCCCTCGGGTGGGCGGCGGCCTGGGCGTGTGGGGTCCGGGGCCGGGGCCTCCGCGGGGGAGGGGGGTCCGGACTGCGTCTCACCGCGCTTCGCGCGGGTTCACGACGCTCTTACGTCCGGACACCCCCTCCCCCGCTACGGCCCCGACCCCTCCCGCCGTCGCCGTCAGCGGCTCAGACCCGGCGCTCCAGCACCTGGCCCTGCCACTCGCCCACCGCGAACGGTTCGGTCCGGGTGAAGCCCTGGCCCTCGTAGTACGCGACGAGCCGGCCCTCGCTGCCCGCGAAGCAGTCCACCCGCAGCAGCGACACCCCCTGCCGCCGCGTCTCCTCCTCCGCGTGGGCGAGGAGCGCCGCCCCGACCCCGTGGCCGTGGAAGCGCGCGTCGGTCGCGAGCAGGCGGACGTACACCTCCGGCTCGTCCGCCGGCGGCACGTGCTTGCCCGGGTGCGGCGTCAGCGTCATCGTGCCCGCCGGTACGCCGTCGATCTCGACGATCCACGGATCGCCCTCGGCCATCGTGTCCTCGACCTGCTTCACCGCCGCGGGGCGGGCCGAGAACGGTTCCGTGCCCCACTGGGCGGTGATTCCCTTGCCGTTGAGCCACACCACGGCACTGTCCAGCACTGCGAGTATCGCGGGGAGGTCCTCCACCCCGCCCTTTCGGATCTTCATCCCCCAGAGGGTAGGGCCTGATCCGCCGGACGGGCCCGGCCGGACAGGCCCTGGTCGCCCGGCCTGCCAGACTCTTCCCATGAGGCTTTTCGCCGCCGTCCTGCCGCCCGCGGAGCAGCTGGCCGAGCTCGGACACGTCACGGACCGGCTGCACCGGCTGCCCGGGGCCGACGGGCTGCGCTGGACCTCGCGGCCCGGCTGGCACCTCACGCTCGCCTTCATGGGCGAGGTCGACGAGGAGCTGCTGCCCGAGCTGCGCGTCCGGCTCGCCCGGGCCGCGCACCGCACCTCGCCGTTCCCGCTGCGCCTCCACGGCGGCGGTCACTTCGGCCGCCGCGCCCTGTGGACGGGGGTCGCCGGGGACCTGGACGAGCTGCGGCTGCTCGCCGAGCGGTCCGACGCCGCCGCCCGCCGGGCCGGGGTCGCGATGGACGAGCACCGCCGCTACCAGGCCCATCTGACGCTGGCCCGCGCGCGGACGGACGCGGTCGACCTGCATCCGTACCTCGACGAGCTCCACGCCTTCGAGGGCGGCCGCTGGCAGGTGGCCGAGCTGGCGCTCGTCCGCTCGAACCTGCCGGTGAGCGGGGTGCGGGGCGAGCAGCCCCGGTACGAGCAGCTCGACGGCTGGCCCCTTGAGGGGCGGGAGGGGCGGTCGGGTTAACCTCGATGCGTGGACCCGAAGACCCGTAACCGAATCATGGCCGGCGCGCTCGTACTGATGTTCGCGATCATCGCGGTGGCGTCGCTGACCGGACAGTAAGCGCCTCGACGAGCCCGGGCGGCACCGTTCGCCGCGTTCGCTCCATGGGAATCTCCTTGCTTCGAGCGGACTCGAAGCAGTTGGCTTGACCCCCATGGAGTACACGCAGCTCGGACGCACCGGACTCAAGGTCAGCCGACTCGTCCTCGGCACGATGAACTTCGGCCCGCAGACGGACGAAGTCACCAGTCACGCCATCATGGACGCCGCGCTGGACGCGGGGCTCAACTTCTTCGACACCGCCAATGTGTACGGCTGGGCGGAGAACAAGGGGCGGACGGAGTCGATCATCGGCTCCTGGTTCGCCAAGGGCGACGGCCGCCGCGACAGGACCGTCCTCGCCACCAAGGTGTACGGGAACATGGCCGCCGACGGCGACGCCTGGCCCAACCACGACAAGCTCTCGGCGCTGAACATCCGCCGCGCGGTGGAGGCCAGCCTCAAGCGGCTCGGCACCGACTACATCGACGTCTACCAGTTCCACCACATTGACCGCTCGACTCCCTTCGAGGAGATCTGGCAGGCGGTCGACGTCCTGATCCAGCAGGGCAAGGTGCTGTACGCCGGCTCCTCGAACTTCCCCGGCTACAAGATCGCCCAGGCCAACGAGGCCGCCGCCCGCCGCGGCTCGGTCGGGCTCGTCAGCGAGCAGTGCCTCTACAACCTCTTCGAGCGGCGCGCCGAGATGGAGGTCATCCCGGCCGCGCAGGAGTACGGCCTCGGGGTCATCCCCTGGTCGCCGCTCCACGGAGGCCTGCTCGGCGGCGTCCTGAAGAAGGAGGCCGAGGGCAAGCGGCGTACGGAGGGCCGCGCGGCCGCCACCCTCGCCGACCCGACGTCCCGCGCGCAGCTCCAGGCCTACGAGGACCTGCTCGACAAGCACGGCCTGGAGCCGGGCGAGACGGCCCTCGCGTGGCTGCTCACCCGCCCGGGCGTGACGGGCCCGATCGTCGGCCCGCGCACGCCGGAGCAGCTGACGAGCGCGCTGCGCGCCCTGGAGGTGGAGCTGAGCGAGGAGGTCCTGTCCGCCCTGGACGAGATCTTCCCGGGCCCGGGCCCGTCGCCGGAGGCCTTCGCCTGGTGATGCCCCCGGTCCAGGGTCATGATCCGGGTCCAAGTCCCTGATCCGCCGGACACCCCCTAGGGCGCGCCGAGCCAGCTGGTGGCGTCCAGGCGGAACGCCGTCTCCGCGGGGACGACGTTCCGCAGGGCCGCTTCCATGTCCCGGACGCGGTCCGCGCCCAGTGTCGCGGCCCACTCCGCCCGCAGTTCGTCGAAGATCGCGGCGGAGCGGGCGAGGGCGTCGTACCCGCGGGGGGTGAGCCGGACGAGTTTGCGGCGGGCGTCGGCGGGGTCGTCGGCGCGTTCCGCGTAGCCGACGGTGAGCAGCCGGTCGACGGTCTTGCCCGCGGCCTGCTTGGAGACGCCGAGGCGGCGGCCGATGTCGCTCGCGGTGGCGCCGTCGACGCCGATGGCCTGCATGGCGAAGCCGTGGGCGGGACGCATGTCGGGGTGGCCCTCGGTGGCGAGGCGGGCGTGGAGCCGGTCGATGAGGGTGCGGAAGCCGCCGAAGAGGAGCAGGGGTAGCTCGAATCCCGGGCCGTCGGCCGGTACCCCCTTGCCAGTATCGACAACCTGGTTTACGTTTTCTCCAGCGACATGGTCAACCATGTTGTCCATTCTAGTCCGGGGGAACCGCCTTGTCCGCAACGAACGACATGTCCGCCCGTACCGCCGCCGCCGTCGCCCTCCTCAAGGAATCCCCGGAGACCCTCGACGGCTTCCTCAAGCTCAGCGCGATCTTCGAGTCCACCACCCTCGACCCGCACTCCCGCGAGACGGTCGTCCTCACCGTCGCCGAGCGGAACCAGTGCCACCTCTGCGTCGACATGCACGAGGCCAAGATGGCCGCCCTCGGCCCGGCCCCCGACGCCGAACGCCTCGCCGCCGTACGGACGTTCACCCTCCGGGTGCTCGCCTCCTCCGGCGCCGTGAGCGACGAGGACCTCGCGGCCTTCGCGAAGGCCGGCTACACCCGCCGCAACGCCCTGGAAGTCGTCCTCGGCGTCGGCACGTACACCCTCTCCACCTTCGCGAACCGCCTCACCCGCGCGGCGTGACCCCTCAGGGGACGTGACCCCTCAGAGGGCGTGACCCCTCAGGGGACGTACGGGCCGCCCAGGCCCCACGCCTGGTGCATCGCCGTCGCGAAGGCGGCGGCCAGCTTGTGCTCGCCGGTCACGCCCGGGTGGGTGCCGTCGTAGGTGTCCGCGTGGATGTCGTACGACTCCGGGACCGTCGCCAGGAGCAGCGGCGAGGCCGCCGTGTCCAGGTCGGCGACCGCCTTCGCGAGGAGCTCGTTGAAGCGGGCGCACTCGGCGGCGAAGGGGGCGTCGTACTCGGCGCGGACGTTCGGGATGACCGGCAGGAGCACGGCCCGCACCCGCGGGTTCGCGGCGCGGGCAGCCGCGACGAACGCGCGGACGTTCTCCTCGGTCTGGTCGCTGTTCGTGTAGAAGCCGAGGTCGATCAGGCCCAGGGAGATCAGCAGGACGTCCGCCCCCGTGGCCGTGACGGTCCCGCCGATCACCGGCGCCATGTGCAGCCAGCCCTCGCCCCAGCCCGCCAGATGGCGCCGGGCGGGGGCGGGGAAGGCGGGGTCGGCGTAGGCCTCGACGCCGTTGGGGTCGTCGGCCGCCGTCGGATCGTAGAGCCCGGTGCGCGGGCCGACGATCTCGTACCCGCCCGGGAGCGTCGCCTCCAGGTGCTGCCACATCCGGTGGCGCCAGGTCCAGTCGCCGACGCGTCCGATGGTCATGCTGTCGCCGACGAACAGAAAACGCATGGTCACATCATCGCGGACCGCTCCCCGGGGCGGCGACGTGATCCGGGACACGGCCCCGGCCCCGTACGCCTACCCGTACACCCACCCGTACGCCTACCCCAGGAAGCCGTCGACCGTCTCCGCGAACCACTCCGCGTCGTCGTGCCACGGGAAGTGCCCGCCCCCGGCCAGCACCGCGAGCGTGGCCTTCGGGAACAGCTCCGCGTACGCCGTGGCCGTCGGCACCGGCGTGTTCGCGTCGCCCTCCCCGGCGACGACGAGCACCGGCCGCCCGAACGCCCCGAACGCCGCGCGCGTCGCCTCCGGTTGGTACGCGCCCTCGCTTCCGAACACCCCCGCGGCCTGCCCGTTCCGCTGCCGGCCGCTCTCCGCGTGCCGCTCGCGCGCGGCCTCGTCCCACGTCCCGTGGAAGAACGGCGCGACCGCCTGGAACGTCTCGGCCGACCCGCGCCCCGCCGTCAGCTCCTCAAGCGCCGCGTACGCCGGACCGAACCACGGCTCGGCGCTCCGCAGCCGCGCCGCCGCGAGCCGCTCCTCGCCGGCCGTGTCGATCCCGACGGCCGCCGTGCCCGGGGTCACGAGGACCAGCCGCGCGACCCGCTCCGGGTACCGGGTCGTGTACAGCGCGGCCAGGTTCGCGCCCGCCGAGTGCCCGAGGAGGTCGACGCTGTCGAGCCCCAGCTCGATCCGCAGCGCCTCGACGTCCCCGACGAGCCGGTCGCAGCGGTACGAGGACGGGTCGTCCGGCACCGCCGAAGCGCCCGTGCCCCGCAGGTCCAGCCGGATCACCCGCCGGAAGGCGGTGAGCCCGCCCAGGTCCCCGAGATAGGCGGAGTCCTCCATCGGACCGCCGGGCAGACAGAGCAGCGGGGCGCCGGAACCGGGGAAGGAACCGGTGACGTGGTAGGCGAGTTCCGTGCCGTCGGGCGCGGTGAAAGTGGGCATGCGCGTGACCATGACAGCGGCTCCTCCGCTGGTCAAGCGGGTTTCCCCCGTCCCGTGGCAGGCTTGAGGCCATGCGAACTGCTCTGTGCGCCCTCGGCGCGGCGGCGGCCCTGGTGCTGCTCCCCGCCGGTCATGCCCGTGCCGAAGGGCAGGACCCCGACCGGGACTTCACGATCGCGGACCCCCGGATCACCGAGTCCAGCGGTCTCGCGGCGAGCCGCGCCCACCCCGGGATCTACTGGACGCACAACGACCAGGACGCGCCCCTGATCTACGGCATCGACTCCCGTACGGGCGAGACCGTCGCGACCCTGACGATGCAGGGCGTCGGCACGCCCCGCGACATGGAGGCGATCGCCGTCGGCCCGGACGGCGACATCTACGTCGGCGACATCGGCGACAACCTCGACGGCTCCTGGGACCACGTCTGGATCTACCGCTTCCCCGAGCCGAAGACCCTCAAGGACCAGAAGGTGGCGGCGAAGCAGTACGTCGTGAAGTACGCCGACGGTCCGCGCAACGCCGAGGCGCTGATGGTCCATCCGAAGACCGGCCGGGTGTACATCGCGAGCAAGAACCAGGACGGCGGCGGCCTGTACGCGGGCCCCGAGCGGCTCTCCTCGTCCGGGACGAACGTCTTCCGGCGCGTCGACGACGTGCCGTGGGTGACCGACGGCGCCTTCTCCCCGGACGGCGGCCGGCTCGTCCTGCGCGGCTACTTCAGCGCGAAGGAGTACGCCTGGAAGGACGGACGCCTCGGCGACGGCGGCACGGGCGTCGGGGCCCCCTTCCAGGGGCAGGCGGAGTCGGTGACGTACACGACGGACGGCTCGGCCTTCATGTTCGGCTCGGAGGGCGTGAACAGCAAGGTGGTGCGGGTCGACCGCGACACGGCCGACCGGCCGGCCACGGAGGAGCCGAAGACGCCGGGCGCCTCCGCCGCCCCGAGCACGCCCGCCACCGGCGACACCCAGGGCGGCCAGGGGAACGCGACCACCGGCTTCCTCGTCCTCGCGGGGGCCACCGTCCTCGTCCTCGGCATCAAGCGCCTGCTGCGGCGAGGGGACTGAGACCTGACGGGGACGGCTCCCGCGCCGCCCCCGCCGGTCCCGCTCACCCTTCGGTCAGCAGGGGCTCAGCCACCACACCCAGCCCCACGGGGCGTGCCGGTCCTCGCTGTACCCGCCGGGGGAGGTCCAGCCGAGGTTGACGTTGGCGTCGTAGAACTTGGCGTACAGGGTCGAGCGCTGGTTGTTGATCCACGACCCTGTCGTGGTCCAGACGATGCGGTTCAGGGTGTCGCAGTCGAAGAGGTTCATCTGGTCACCCGTGAAGTTCTCGTACTTGTACGCGCACACGTACGTGTAGGGGCAGCCGGCCAGCGCACCCAGCCCCGCGTTCGGGGCGGTGAGGTCGCGGGCCCGCTTCTCCCCGGGCAGCGTGAGCAGCAGTTCGCCGCCGCCCGCCAGGGCGATCTTGTTGGCGCCGACCTGGGTGCCGTCCGTCTGCGCCAGGTAGCCGTCGACCCGCTTCTGCAGGCTTCTCGCCTCCGCGCCGTTCAGCCCGGCGCTTCTGGCCTGCGCGGTGAAGCCCGTGCCGGCGTCGCTCGCGGCCCCGGCGGCCCCGGCGGCGCCGGGTGTGGCCACGAGGGCCAGGAGGGCCACCACCAGGGCGGCGACGGCCTTCCCCCAACCGCCGGCCCGTAAGGACCCCTGCTTCCCCTGCTTCCCCTGCTTCGTCACTGAGTCACCTCTGCTTCTCGTCCCGGCACGGTGCCGGGACGGGTCACCACTGTGCGGCGCGTGCTCCGTCCGCGTCGTTGGCATCGGGCGCAGTTTTGCGTCGCAGTGAGCGCAAAGGGCCGCTGGATTCAGGCGAGTTGACCGACATTCCGCTGTTCCGGCTTCCACCCGCACACCCACGATGGACGTGTACACATCACTGGGGGGTGAGGGTGTGAAGGCATCGGTCTCCACCGACAGCGTCAGCGCACGCGACGGCTACGAGTGGTGGGCCCACATGGTCGGCGACCTCATCATGCCGGTGTCGATCACCAGCCCGTACGCCGACCGCTTCCAGGGCTCCGCCACGGCGATCCGGCTGGAGGACACGGACCTCTCCTGCCTCGCGTTCTCCCCGATGTCCGCGCTGCGGGCCGCCGCCCACATCCGGCGCGCGGACCCGGAGCAGTACTTCCTCTTCCTCGTCCACGGCAGCCCCATCGGCATCGAGCAGTGCCGCAACAACTCCCTCCTCACCGCGGGGGACATGGCGATCTTCGACACCTCCCACCCCCTGAGCGGCGAGTTCCACGACGAACAGCGGCTCTCGCGGGTCAGCCTGCTACGGCTGCCCCGCGCCGAGCTGCCGCTGCCACAAGACCGGGCGGACCGACTCCTCGGCACCCCGCTGCCCGCGCGGACCGGCTCCGGGGCGCTGCTCGCCTCGTACCTGAACGGGCTCCGCATCCAGGCCGACCGGTGCGGGCCGGCCGAACTGCGCCGCCTGGGAGGCATCGCCCTCGACCTGGCCGCCGCCTTCCTCGCCGCCGCGAGCGACAGCCCCGCCCCGCTGCCCGCCGAGACCCGGAAGCAGGTGCTGCGCGCCCGCATCCGCACCTTCATCGACCACAACCTGCCCGATCCCGAGCTCGGCCCGGCGGCCATCGCGGCACACCACCACATCTCCGTACGCCTGCTCCACCTGCTCTTCCGCGACGAGCCGGAGACGGTCGGCTCCACGATCCGGCGGCTCCGCCTCGAACGCAGCAGGGCGGACCTCGTCGACCCGCGCCTCGGTCACTGCGGGGTCGGCGAGATCGCGAGCCGCTGGGGCTTCCGGCACCAGGCGGACTTCAGTCGCGCCTTCCGTCGCGCGTACGGCATGGCGCCCAGCGACCACCGACGCGGGAGCCGCTGACCCCCGGGAACGCCGGAGGGCCCGGCGCGCCCGGGAACGCCGAAGGGCCCGGCGCGGACGATGTCCGACGCCGGGCCCTCCTGCGTGCAAAAGATCAGAGCTTCTCGATCACGTAGTCGATGCAGGCGGTGAGCGCCCGCACGTCCGCCGGGTCGACCGCCGGGAACATCGCGATCCGCAGCTGGTTGCGGCCCAGCTTGCGGTACGGCTCGGTGTCCACGATCCCGTTGGCGCGCAGCACCTTCGCGACCGCCGCCGCGTCGACCTCGTCCGCGAAGTCGATCGTGCCGATGACCTGCGAGCGCTTCGCCGGGTCCGTCACGAACGCCGACGCGTACTTGGACTCCTCGGCCCAGCCGTACAGCGCGTCCGAGGACTCCTTCGTCCGGGCCACGGCCCAGTCGAGACCGCCCTGGCCGTTGATCCACTTCAGCTGCTCGTTGAGCAGGAAGAGGGTCGACAGCGCCGGAGTGTTGTACGTCTGGTTCTTCAGCGAGTTGTCGATCGCCGTCGGCAGCGAGAAGAACTCCGGGATGTGCCGGCCCGAGGCGTGGACCCGGGCGGCGCGCTCCAGAGCGGCCGGCGAGAAGGCCGCGAGCCACAGGCCGCCCTCGGCGGCGAAGGACTTCTGCGGGGCGAAGTAGTAGACGTCCGACTCGGTGATGTCGACGGGCAGACCGCCCGCGCCCGAGGTCGCGTCGACCAGGACGAGCGCACCCTCGTCGGCACCGGCGACCCGCTTGATCGGGGCGGCGACACCGGTGGAGGTCTCGTTGTGCGTGTACGCGTAGACGTCGACGCCCGCCTCGGCCACCGGCTCCGGGTGCGTGCCCGGGTCGGAGGAGATCACGGTCGGCTCGGCAAGCCAGGGAGCCAGCTTGGCGGCCTTCGCGAACTTGGAGGAGAACTCGCCGAAGGTGAGGTGCTGCGACTTGTTCTCGATCAGACCGTGGGTCGCGATGTCCCAGAAGGCGGTGGAGCCGCCGTTGCCCAGGATCACCTCGTAGCCCTCGGGCAGCGAGAAGAGGTCGGAGACGCCGGCACGCACTTCGCCGACCAGGTTCTTGACCGGAGCCTGGCGGTGGGACGTGCCGAGGAGAGAGGAGCCGGTCGCGGCCAGGGCGTCCAGCGCCTCCGTACGCACCTTGGAGGGGCCCGCGCCGAAACGGCCGTCGGCGGGCTTGATGTCAGCGGGAATCTGGATCTCAGCCACGAGGCGGAGAGTATCGGGTCGGGAAGGGCCCGGTCGCGGGATGTCCGCCGGATGAGACGAGGACTGAGACATCCTGGCCTTGTGGGAACACACGACGATCATGCCTCCGCCCTCGCCGCGGACCTGCGCGCAGCCGTCGCCGGAGACGTCGACTTCTCCGTCACGGCGCGGGCCCTGACGACCATGGACGCCTCCAACTACCGCCGCGTGCCGGTCGGTACGGTCGCGCCGCGCGACGCCGCCGACGTCGCGGCCGTCCTTGAGGTGTGCCGGGCACACGGCACGACCCCGGTCGTCGCGCGCGGCGGCGGCACGTCCATCGGCGGCCAGGCCACCGGTACGGGCGTGGTGCTCGACCTCACACGGCACATGGCCGGGCTCGTCTCCCTGGACCCGGAGGAGCGGACGGCCGTCGTCCGGCCGGGGCTCGTCCTGGACCGGCTGCGGGAGGCGGCACGGCCGTACGGGCTGACCTTCGGCCCCGACCCGTCCACGCACAGCCGCTGCACCCTCGGCGGCATGATCGGCAACAACGCGTGCGGGGCGCACTCGGTCGCCTGGGGGACCACGGCGGACAACGTGCGCTCGCTCGAAGTGGTGACGTATCGCGGAGCGGAGTTGACGCTGGGCCGGGACGGGCAGGGCGCGCCGCCCGGACTCCTCGACCTCGTCGACCGCCACCTGGCCCTGCTGAGGACCGGCTACCCGGCCGGCCTCCCGCGCCGGATCTCCGGCTACGCCCTGGACGCGCTGCTGCCGGAGCGGGGCGTGGACGTGGTCCGCTCGTTCTGCGGGAGCGAGGGCACGCTCGGGGTGGTGACGGAGGCGACCGTACGGCTCGTCCCGCTGCCGGCCGACCCGGTCCTCGTCGTCCTGGGCTACCCGGACGAGAGCGCGGCGGCGGACGCGGCGGCCGGGCTCCTGCCCTACCGCCCGCTGACCGTGGAGGGCATGGCCGCCGACCTCGTCCGGGGCGGGGCCGAGGGGCTGCCCCGGGGCGGGGCGTGGCTGTTCGTGGAGATGGACGGGGACGGCCCGGCGCGGGGACTGGTCCGGGCGGCGGACGCGCTCGACTCCGCCCTGGTCCGCGACCCGGCCGGGCAGCGGGCCCTGTGGCGGATCCGCGAGGACGCGGCGGGGACGGCGACGCGGCTGCCCGGGGGCGGGGAGGCGTGGCCGGGATGGGAGGACTGCGCGGTGCCGCCGGCCCGGCTGGGCGCGTACCTGCGCGAATTCCGCGCCCTGCTCGCGGACTTCGGCCTCCGGGGGATCCCGTACGGGCACTTCGGGGACGGCTGCGTGCACGTGCGGATCGACTTCGACCTGTGGACGGGGAAGGGGGTACGGGACTTCCGCCGCTTCTCGGAGGCGGTGGCGGACCTCGTGGTCGCCCACGGCGGCTCGCTCTCCGGCGAGCACGGCGACGGGCAGGCGCGGGCGGAACTGCTGCCGAGGATGTACGGGGAGGAGCTCGTCGGCCTCTTCGGCGCGGTGAAGGACGTGTGGGACCCGGACGGAGGCCTGAACCCGGGGATGCTGGTCCGCCCGAAGCCGCTGGACTCCGGGCTGCGCTTCGAGGGGCTGCCGCTGGTGGGCGTGGGCTGGGAAGCGGCGAGATGCGTGGGAGTGGCCAAATGCCGGGTCTCGGGCCCGAGTTCCGGCCCGACGGTCATGTGCCCGTCCTACCGGGCGACGGGGGAGGAGAAGCACTCCACGCGGGGGCGGGCGCGGCTGCTGCACGAGATGGCGCTCGGGGAGGTGATCACCGACGGCTGGAAGTCGGAGGAGGTCCGCGAGGCCCTCGACCTGTGCCTGTCCTGCAAGGGGTGCCGCAGCGACTGCCCGGTGGGCGTCGACATGGCCGCGTACAAGGCGGAGTTCCTGGACCGCCACTACGCGGGCGTCGCCGGCCGGTGGCGGCGACCGCGCTCCCACTGGACGATGGGCAGCCTGCCCCGGTGGCTGGACCTGTTCGGGCGGGGCGTGAACGCGGCGACACGGCTGCCGTTCGCGGCGCGGCTGGCGGGGGTGACGCCGGAGCGGTCGATGCCGAGGGTGGCGGACCGGACGCTCGTGTCCTGGTTCGCCGAGCGTGGCTCGCGCCGCCCGCCGGCCCTGACCCTGTGGCCGGACACCTTCACGAACCACCTGGCCCCGGAAGTGGGCCGAGCGGCGGTACGCGTCCTGGAGGACGCGGGCCTGGGGGTGACACTCCCCCCGGGCCGGGTCTGCTGCGGCCTGACGTACGTGTCGACGGGCCGGCTGGGGGCGGCGCGCAAGGTGATGAGAAGGACGCTGGACGTGCTGGACCTGGCGCCGGGGGGCGACGGGGGCACGGGCTCGGGCTCTGACTCCGGGGCGGGCCCTGGTCCCGGCCCGATCGTCGTCCTCGAACCCTCCTGCGCGGCGGCGCTCCGCACCGACCTGCCCGAACTGCTGCCGGACGACCCCCGGGCCGCCCGCCTCGCCGCGTCCGTCCTGACCTTCGCCGAGGCCCTGGAGACCCTGGCCCCCGACTGGACCCCGCCCCGCATCGACCGCCCGGTCACCGGCCAGACCCACTGCCACCAGCACGCGGTCCTGGGCGACGGCCCCGACCGCCGCCTCCGCGCCCGCGCGGGCCTCACGGGCGAACTGTCGGGCGGCTGCTGCGGCCTGGCGGGCAACTTCGGCTTCGAACCGGACCACTACGAGGTCTCGGTAGCCTGCGCCGAGGACCAGCTCCTGCCGGCACTCCGCGCGACCCCGGACACCACAACCGTCCTGGCGGACGGCTTCTCCTGCCGCACCCAGATCGCCGACCTGACACCCCGCAAGGCCCACCACCTGGCGGAACTCCTGGCGGAGGCCCTGGAACAGGGGGAGGGGCGCTAGGGGCGGGGGTTTCGGGCGGGCTTCTGGTGGGACCGCCCTCTTTCCGAGAGTCGCAGCTTCCGGCACCGCGTCAAGGGCGCCTTCGGCGTCGCTACGCGATGGGCTGCGCCCACCCTTGACCCGGCGCCGGAAGCTGCGCAACAACTCTCGGAGGGCGGTCCGGGGGCCGGGGTCGCCGGGGGCCCGGGTATCGCTCAGGCCTCGTGAGCGGGTGACGGGCCGGTGGGTGGGGGCTCGGTTAGTGGCCGGGGCGAGTGGGCACCTTCCGTCGGTTCGGGGTGCGCGGTCGTTGAATGGGGCAGCGGGGCAAGGCTTGGCGGCGAACGCACGTCCCTCGGCTGGGATTCAGGCCTGGCTGGTCATTCCCGGTGGGTTGGGGCAGGCGAGCCGTGCATTACTGCGAGTAAGGAGCCGGGAGGCAGCCTCAAGACGGGCATTTCACCCAGCGGGGGCTGGTGCGGGCTGACGAACTGTAGGGATTGCTCGGATTACCGAGGTTCGCGCCAGGAGTCTCCTGTCGGGCTACCTGAAGCCTGTTGTCCCGTCCCGCGCTCGTTTCTCCTGCGCCGCACCCTGGCCCGCAAGGCCTCTCACCACATCCGGGAATGACCAGCGGGGCCTGAATCCCGACCACTCGATGGACGTTCGCCGCTAAGCCTTGCCCGGCTGCCCCATTCAACGATCGCGCACCCCGAACCGACGGAAGGTGCCCACTCGCCCCCGCCGCAAGCCAAGCCCCCACCCACCGGCCCGTCACCCGCTCACTCCACCCCGGCCGATGCCCGGGCCCCGGCGACCCCGGCCCCCGGACCGCCCTCCGAGAGGTCATTCGCTCCTGGAGCCGCCGGGTCAAGGGTGGCCGAAGGCCATCGCGTAGCGACGCCGAAGGCGCCCTTGACGCGGTGGTGGAAGGTGCGACTCTCGGAGAGAGGGCGGTCCCACCAGAAGCTCGCCGGAAACGGCCATCCGTTGCCGCCTGCCTTTCGTGCCCTCGCAGGTGGCAGGCCCAGGACTGAAGGAGATCCCTTCACGCATGCGCATCGACGACAACGAACCCCCGGCCGCGCGCCTCGTCCTTCGTGAGCTCGGTGCCGGTGACGTATCCGCCGTGCATGACATTTACGGTTCCGAGCTCGCGACCGAGCACCTCAGTTTCGCCACTCGCTCGCTCGACGAGGTTCGGGGGGTCGTCGAGCGGTCGGTCGGTTCCGCGCGGGTCGTTCCTCGGGAGGAGTACGCCCTCGGGGTCGTCGAGCTCGCCACCGGCGGGCTCGTCGGGTTCGGGCGGCTCGCGGTGGATCCGCATCAGCAGCGTGCGGCGACCATGGGGTTCGCGCTGCGGCCCGAGTCGTGGGGTGTCGGGTACGGGCGGGAGACCGTCGGGCTGCTGCTCGCGCTGGCCTTCGGGGAGCTCGGCCTGCATCGGGTGTGGGCTGCGCGGGCGCCCCTCAACACCGCCTCCGCGCGGACGCTCCTCGCCTCCGGCTTCGTCGAGGAGGGGCGGATCCGGGGGCACGTCCACGTCCGGGGTGCCTGGCGGGACTCGATCACGTACGGGATCCTCCGCGAGGAGTGGGAGGCGCTCAGCCCCCGCTGACGATCTCGCGGGCCATCGCGACCAGCGCGCCCGTCGCCGGGTGCGGGAAGGCGTCCCGCCAGGCCAGGACCACCGGCAGCGGCGGCGCGTCGGACAGCGGGCGGTAGGCGACGCCCGGGTGCGGGTGGAGCGCGGCCGTGGAGGCGGAGGAGACGCCGGTGCCGCGGCCCGCGGCGATCGCGGTGAGCCAGTCGTCGGTGTTGGCGACGGTCAGGGTGGCCGCCGGGCGGCCGCCGGCCGGCCAGAGCGCGAGCGTGGTCGTACCGGAGACGGTGTTGAGGATGATCGTCTCGGCGGCCAGGTCCCCGAGCGTGAGGCTGGGCCGGTCGGCGAGCGGGTTGTCGGCGGGCAGCGCGGCGACCCGTTCCTCCGTGGCGAGCTCCTCCGTGACGAGACCGGGCGCGTCGACCGGGCCCCTGAGCAGTGCCGCGTCCACCTCGCCGCGGGCGAGTCCGGCCGTGCGGTCGTCGATGCGGAGCAGTTCGAGCGGGGTCTCGGGGTGCTGCCGCTGCCAGCGCCGGAGCAGCGGGGTGGTGTACGGGCCGAAGGCCGACCAGGCGTGCCCGAGGCGCAGGGGGCGGTGGCGGAGGCGGGCCGGGTCGACGGCGGCGTCGAAGGCGGCGAGGGCGGCGGCGGCCCTGTCCTGGAAGGCGCGGCCTTCGGCGGTGAGGGCGAGGTGGTGGGTGGAGCGGTCGACGAGCCGGGCGCCGAGGTGGGCTTCGAGCGCGGCGAGCGTGCGGGAGACGGCCGGCTGGGTGAGGTGGAGCCGGGCGGCCGCCCTGGTGAGGCTGGATTCCTCGGCGATGGCGAGGAAGCAGCGGAGGTGGCGTAGCTCGATGCTCATGTCTTCGGAGCATAACCGCAGCGCAATCGGCATTTCCGGTGCCGCGCGGGGGCTCGTAGCGTGGGAGGGGATTACGGCGGGACGATACGGTGAGTTCATTGTGTTGGACTTGCAGTACAGTTCAATGAACCTTTGACGGTGTGGTGCGATGTGAGTGGAGGAGTGGTCCGGTGAACAGTCCGGTCAAGGATGTGCCGGCGGTCGCCGTGACGGTCGAGCCCCAGCAGGTTCCTGCGCCCGGGAAGCTCGCGTTCGGGAAGCTCGCGTCCGGGAAGGGTGGTCGGCACCTCGGGCCCGTCGCCCTCGTCGTCGCGGGCGGACTCTCCGTACAGTTCGGCTCCGCCGTCGCCGTCCTCCTCATGCCCCGCGCCGGAGCCCTCGGCGTCGTCACCCTGCGGCTCGTGCTCGCCGCCGTCGTCCTGCTGGCCGTCTGCCGGCCCAAGGTCCGCGGCTACAGCCGCGCCGACTGGGGCACCATCGTCGCCTTCGGCACGGCCATGGCGGGGATGAACATCCTCTTCTACCAGGCCGCCGACCGGATCCCGCTCGGCGCCGCCGTGACCCTGGAGGTCCTCGGCCCGCTGATCCTCTCGGTGGTCGCCTCGCGCCGACTGGGCAACCTGCTCTGGGCCGGGCTCGCCCTCGGCGGCGTCGTCCTGCTCAGCGGCGGCGGCTTCGACCGCCTCGACCCCGTCGGCGCCGCCTTCGCGCTCGCCGCGGGCGCGATGTGGGCCGCGTACATCGTCTTCAGTGCCCGTACGGGCCGCCGCTTCCCGCAGGCCGACGGGCTCGCGCTCGCCATGGCCTTCGGCGCCGTCCTCAGCCTGCCGCTCGGCATCGCGGAAGCGGGCGACAAGCTCCTCGTACCGTCGACGGTCCTGCTGGGCCTCGGGGTCGCGCTGATGTCGTCCGTCCTGCCGTACACCCTCGAACTCCTCGCCCTGCGCCGCCTGCCCGCGCCCACCTTCGCGATCCTGATGAGCCTGGAACCGGCCATCGCGGCTGCGGCCGGCTTCCTCATCCTCAGCCAGGCGCTGTCCGTCGTCGACGCCCTCGCCATAGCCCTCGTCATCGCGGCGAGCATGGGCGCGGTCCGCACCCAGGTCCGCGCGGCCAAGCGGGCGGCGCAGGGCGCGCCTTAGACTCCGCGCGTGATCGCCGACCTGCAGTGCCTCGTCATCGACTGTCCCGTGCCCCGCGCCCTCGCGGAGTTCTACTGTTCCGTCCTCGGCGGGGAGGTCGACCGGCCGGATCCCCGCTGGTCCCTCGGCGACGCCTGGTCGACGCTGCACACCCCCGGCGGGCTCGTCCTCTGCTTCCAGGGCGTCGCCGACCACCGCCCGCCGGCGTGGCCGGATCCCGAGCGCCCCCAGCAGTCCCACCTCGACTTCGGCGTCCCGGACCTGGACGCGGCCCAGGAAGCGGTCCTCGCCCACGGCGCGACCGTCCTGGACGAGGGGGACGGCAAGCGGAGCTGGCGGGTGTACGCCGACCCTGCCGGGCATCCGTTCTGCCTGGTCCGCCACTGAGTCGCCGAGGGGTGCGGCGGGAGTGGCCCGATCCCTTTGATCTTTGTCTTCCGGCCTGTTTCGGGGGTGCGGGGGTGCCTCGGAGGATGAGGGGTGTCACCGGACGTACGAGGAGGGGAGCCGACCATGGCCCTGGAGATGCGAGACCGCTGTGAGCGCTGCGAGACGGCGACCCTGACCGTGGACGGGCCCGCCCGGATCTGTACGTACGAGTGCAGCTTCTGCGTGCCGTGCGCCGACGCCATGGACGACGTCTGCCCCAACTGCGGCGGTGAGCTCGTCCCGCGCCCCCGCCGGGCCCTCGCCTAGCCGGCGGACTGCGCGGGTTCGCCCTCGCGTGGCGCCGGAGGCCGTGACGCTGGAGGCTGTGGTGCCGGAGGCTGTGGTGCCGGCGGGCGTGGTGGCGGCGGGCCCGGGCGGGGCGGCAGCATGTGGGCGTCGATGTAGGCGAGGGCCGCCGTGTTCCGCTCGTGGACCGGCCAGGCCACCACCCATGTCCGGAGCCGCGCGACGATTCGGGCCTGCTCCGCCGGGTCGTACCCGCCGCCGATGAGCAGCGCGTGAATGCGGCCGACGATGCCGTCGTTGTGGCGGAAGACCGTGGGGTCCATGGCGAACGGCAGCGCGATCCACCTGCGGATGCAGTCGTCGGCCCACGCCGCCCCGATTCCCGTACGGAACTGCTGGGACAGCGTGGAGACGAGGGCGTCGAGCACGCCGTTGACGTTCGACGGGGGCCCGTGCTGTTCGGCGTGGTCGAGGCAGAGCTCGACGGTACGGAGCCACTTGCGGGCCTCTTCCCACGTCGTGATGTACGGCCCCACCTGGAACGCGGTCCCCGCCATGCGGGGGACGAGGTCCTCGTTGTCGAGGTTGGTGCGGGCCCAGTGGAGCATGGCGCGGTAGATCGTCGGGCTCATCAGGCGCTGGCGCAGCACCCACTTGCTGAGGAACGTGAAGTCCTGCTCCGGCGTGTGGAGGCCCACCCACGTGTCGACCATCTCCCGTATCTCGGGGGGAGTTCCGCCGCGCGGCAGTTGCTTGAGGAGCGAGCCGAGGACGAAGTCGGCGTCCTCGTTGGTGTGGTTGGACGCGAGCCAGGTCCGTGCGGAGGCGACGGCCTTCTCCGCCACCTCCGGGTCGAGGTCCGTGCGGGCCAGCAGGAGCTTGAGGACGAAGTCGGCGTCGTGGGTGTCGGTGTGCCGTTCGAGCCAGGCGAGGGCGGCGGCGATGGCCTTCTCGGTCGCGTCCGCGTCCAGGTCGGTGCGGGCCTGGAGACGGTTGATGACGAAGCGGGCCTCCTGGCCGGCGGCGTGCTCGGCGAGCCAGGTGAGCGTCGCCGCGATCGCCTCCTTCGCCGCCGTACCGGGGTCGAGGTCCGTGCGGGACAGCAGCGGGTGGAGGACGAACCGCGCCTCCGACGCCGTGGTGTACCGGCGGAGCCACGTGAGGGCCGCCGCGATCGCCTCCTTCGCCGCGGCCGGGGCGAGGTCGGTGCGGGACAGCAGCGGTTCGAGGACGAAGCCGGCCTCCTGGGTGGCGGTGTGCTTCTCCAGCCAGGTCAGGGCGGCGGCGACCGCCTTCTCCGCCTCGCCGGCGTCGAGGTCGGTGCGGGACAGCAGCGGGTGGAGAACGAACTGCGCCTCCTGCACGGCGGCATGGAGGGCGAGCCAGGTCAGGGCGGCGGAGACCGCCTGGCCCGTCTCGTCGGTGTCGAGTCCGGGGCGGTGCAGCACCGGGGCCAGGACGAAACTCGCCTGCCCGAGCTCGCCGTGCCGTGCCAGCCACGACCACACCGTGGGCAGCAGCAGCCGGGCACCCTCCTCGGGGAGGTGGTGGAGGCCCCGGTAGAGCAGGTGCCGCGCGGCGATGCGGCTGCCGAAGTCCGCGAGCCAGGGGCTGACGACCTGCGACCAGCACTGGACTGCCGAGATGGACCAGGGCGCGCCGGAGCAGACCGCGCCGAGGGCGTAGCTGCCGATGCCGGCGTCCTGCCGCAGGACGGCGCCGAGGGTGGTGGCGTGCTGGGTGAACCAGGCGTTCAGTACGGCGGAGACCGGGCCCGAACGGTCCGCGAGCGCGAGGTCGTTGACGACCCGCCCGAGGTTGAGCGCGGCGCGGCCCACCGCGCGGGGGCTCACGAGGCATCCGGCGAGCAGGGCGTGGGCGCCGTCGGTGTCCGGCGCCTCGTCCCGCTCGGGGAGGAGGACGGATTCGACGAGCTGGTCGGTGACGAGGTCGTGGGCGACGGACAGCGTGCCGTCGGGGTCGGTCTCCAGCCAGCCGAGGGAGAGGAGGGTGGCGACCACGTCCTCGGCGCGCGGCACGACGGTGTGGGGGGAGGCGGTGTACGGGGTGCGGGCTTGCGGGACTGGGGCGTGCGGGACCGGGGCTTGCGGCGCGGCGGTGTACGGGGCGGCGGCGTGCGGGCCTTGGGGGTACGGGCCTGGGGCGTGCGGCATGACGGCGTGCGGCATGACCGCGTGCGCTGCCGTGGCGCCCCCGGGCGCTGCGGGCCCGCCGGGAGCCGCGGGCACCCCCGGCGCTCCAGGTGCCCCAGGCATCCCAGGTACCCCCTGTGCCCCCGCCATCCCCTGCGCCCCCAGCGCGCTCAGCGCCGCGCGGGCCGCTGCCGTCACGTCCTCGCGTGCCTGCGGGCACGCGGCCGTGGCCGCGGCGGCGGCGACGAGGGAGTGGGAGGCGCGTACGGGGACGAAGGCGTGTTCGCGGCCCGGTACGGCCAGGTCGTCCTCGCCGAGGCGGCTCTTCAGCCAGCGGGGGATCTCCCCGCCCTCGCGCAGCCCCGTGGGCTCGGGCAGGCCCAGGCCCGAGGTGAAGCGCCGCTCCACCTCGCGGGCGACGAGCAGCGCGACGATCGGGCGGTGGCCGCAGATCTCCCGCATCCGGGCGATGCCGTACCGCTCCGTCGCCGCCGGGGCGAGTGTGCGCAGGGCGTTGTCGGCGACCTGTTTCTGGAAGTCGTCGTCCTGGCGCAGCTCCACCTCGTCGAACAGGTCGTGCAGCTGCCCCCGGTTCGCCTTCCGCAGCCAGCCGGGGCGTACGGACGCGAGGAGCGCGACGGGGATGTCGCGGCGGCGGGCCTCCGGGATGAGCCGGTGCCGCAGTGCCGGGAGGTCGAGCTGCGACTCGTTGAGGTAGTCGACGACGACGAGCGCCGGGGTCTGCTCCGCGCAGACCTGCTCGGCGATGACGTCGGTGACGGAGCTGTCCTCGCCCGGCAGGACGTGCAGGACGCGCCAGCCCGCTTCGAGGGCGATCCGGCCCACCTCGATGCCGGCCCGGGTCTTGCCCGTGCCGGCGGCGCCCACGAGCAGGACGCCCCGGTCGCCCGAGCCGACGAGCCGCACGAAGAGGTTGGCGGGCTCGGCCGGGTGGTCGGGTCCGGGGGACACGAAGGAGAGCTGTTCGGAGGTGAGGTTCTTCTTGAAGTCACCGAAGCCGCTGACGAGTTCGTGCTGGGGGATGACCGCGCGCAGCAGCGGCTCCGGCTCGGGCGGTTCGTCGCCGAGGGCGACGGGCCGGGGTTCGTACCGCACGCCGCCCAGGGCGAGTTGGCGGCAGAGGTCCGGGTCGTCGAGGGCGTCGGCGATGGGCTCGGCCTCGGCACCGGCGATGCCGGCGGCGGGCAGCCGGTGCGCCTGTACGCCGATGAGGAGACCGCCGGTGGGGGTGAGGAACGCGGCGCCGGACATGCCCCGCCAGGGGTCGGGGTCGCCGCCGCCGGGCGGGCGGGGCGCGGTCGTCGTGTACTGGAGGTCGAGCAGCCTCGACTTGAGGTTGGAGCCCAGCAGGACGAACCCCTCGGCCTGGCGGCTGTCCCGCCGCCGCAGGCCCGTGACGCCGGGTTCCTCGGGGCGGGTCGCGAAGGCGGGGAAGCCGATCCCGATGAAGGGCACGCTGCCGGCGCCGGGCGGCAGGGCGCCGAAGGACACCGGCTGGACGGTGTCGGCGGGGGCGTCGTCGAGGCGTAACAGGGCGAGGTCCCGGCCGTTCTTGCCGCGCCACACGGGTGTCGCGGACAGTGCGGTGTCGCCGCCGCCGAGGCGGACGGTGCACGTGCCGGGGTCGGGGTCCGGGCCGAAGAGGTGGTCCACGGTGAGGACGAGCCGGTGGGCGATGCGGTAACCGGAGCCGTACTCGGCCGTGCCGTTCCCCGTGACGACGACCTCGGCCACGCGGGCCGTGTCGGGTACGGTCACGGGCTGCTCAGCCGAGGCCGAGGAGGTCGGTCACGTCGTCGCCGGTGCGGACTTTCTGGCCGGTCGCCGCTTCCTCGGCGGAGAGCGTCATCCGGACGGTGTGCGTCTGGCCGCTCTTCGCGCCGGCCTTGCCGCCGAGCGAGACCACCCAGAACTTCATGCCGGCGTTGGCCTCGGCGGACTTCTCCACGGACACCTGGAGCTCCAGGTCGATGGAGTCGATACGGAACCTCACGTCCTCGTTCGCCGCTTCCAGCCGGGCGCGGCTGATCTCGGAGCGCAACGAGGCGAGCAGGTCGGCGAGTTCGATGTCCATGCTCATGGGACCCCCGTGGTCGTGCGAAGTGGTACCGGTCAAGTGTTGCAGAAGGGTGCGGAGTTCGGCAGTGGTCCGTCGTGTGCGGTGCGGTGCCGCGATCGCGAGCGCGGATCGTGGGGTCGTACGGTCACGACGTCGTACGGTCACGACGTCGACTGGAGTGCGTCCACCACCACCAGGCGGCGCACCCGGCGGGCCGGGAGGGCCGAGGCGGCGATGCCGGTGAGGAGGGTGGCCGCCAGGATGCCGAGGACCGTCAGGGCCGTACCGCCCGAGTGGGCGAGGATCTCCAGCGGGGAGACCGAGGTGAGGACGGAGCGGGCGGCGAGCGTGCCGTAGACGAGGCCGAGGACCGTACCGGCGAGCGCGCCGGAGAGGGCCAGGAGGACGGACTCCAGGGTGAGCATCCTGCGGAGCTGCTCGCCCGCGAGGCCGACCGCGCGGAGCATGCCGAACTCGCGGGTGCGTTCCTCGACGGTGAGCATCAGGGTGGCGGCGACGCCGAGCGCGGCGATGGCCATCGAGAAGCCGAGCAGTACGGTCACGACGACCATCAGCCGGTCCAGCATGCCCCGGACGAGCCGGGCGTCGGCGGTGGCGTCGGCGACCCGGAGGTCCGGGTGGGCGGCGAGGGCCTGGTCGATGGCGGCGCGGGCGGTGGCGTGGTCGGTGCCGGCGGCCGGGTCGACGAGGACGGTGGCGACGGTGGCGGCGCCGGGTGCGAGCCGGTCGAGCGTGGCGGGGGTGACGTACACGGTGGCCTCGGGGGCGAGGTCCATGGGCAGCGTGGACCGGTGGGCGGCGAGGGTGGTGGCCTCCGTCGTGGCGGTGCCCTTGGCCGTCCCCGTCCCCGTCCCCGTCCCCGCGCCCTGCACCGTCACGGTGCCTTCCTTCACCAGCGTCAGTGCCTCTCCGTCCTTCAGGGCGCGGGCCGCCGCGACGCCCTCCGCCGCCGGGTTGAGGCGGGTCGGGTCGGCGGCGGCGATCACGGTGCTGCGGCCGTCGACGGTGAGGGTGGCCGTACGGACCGGGGTGGTGGTCAGTTCGGGCCGCTCGCGGAGGGCGGCGAGCGCGCCGGCGGGTACGGATTCCTCCTTCCCTCCGGACTCCCCGAGCAGGCTGAAGACGGCCGGCGTGCGGTTCGCGAGCATCGTCTCCAGGCCGCCGCTCGCGACCCCGATCGCGGTCACCGCGGAGACGGCGACGGTCACGCCGACGAGCATCGCGGAGGCGGCGGCCCCGGTCCTGGCCGCGTTGGCGCGGAGCTGCTGCACGGCGAGCTTCCCGGTGGTGCCGAAGGGGCGGCGCAGGCCCCTGCCGAGGAGGCCGACCAGCGGCGGCAGCAGGTGGCGGGCGTAACGGAGGACGCCGAAGAAGGTGAGGATCGCGCCGAGCGTCACGGCGAGCAGTGCGAGGGGCGAGCCGCCGAACGCGCCGAGTGCGAGCAGTCCCGCGCCGGTGACGAGGAACAGGACGGAGACGGCTTCGCGCAGGGGGCGGCTGCCGGGCTCGGGGAGCCGCGCGGCGCCGCTCGCGGCGAGCGCGGTCACGGGCGGGACGGCTGCGGCGGCCCGGGCGGGCTTGCGGACGGCCCACAGGGTGAGCAGGACGCCGAACAGCCCGGCGAGGAGGAAGGTGAGCCGGCCGGGAAGCAGCGAGACCTCGATGGGGCCGAGGCCCCCGAAGCCGTTCAGGAGGGCGGTGCCGAGGAGGCAGGCGCCCGCGCCGGCGGCGAGGCCGGCGGTGGAGGCGAGGACGCCGAGCAGCAGCCCTTGGCGGCGGATGACCCGGCGGACCTGCTCGCGGTCGGCGCCGATGCAGCGCAGCAGGGCGAGTTGGCGGGCGCGCTGGGCGAGGACGACGGAGAAGGTGTTGGTGACGACCATGCGGGCCACGGCCATGGCGATGAGGACGAACGAGAGCGCGGCGGTGAGGACGACGGCGTAGATCGTCCGGGCGCTCCGTACGGCGTTCTCGACGGCCCCGGCGTGGGTGTAGGCGGTGACTCCGCCGCCGATCGCCTTCTTGGCGGCGGTGGTCGTGGCACCGGCCGGCGTGCCGGGCGCCAGGTCGATGTCGAGGTGGGTGGTGCGGATCCCCGTCGCGTACGTCCGGGTCTCCGCGTACGGCACGCCGATCGCCGGCTGTGAGCCGAGCGCCTGGGACGCGGAGGTGTCGAGGAGTCCGGTGAGCCGGACGTCGGCGGTGCCGCCGGCGGCCTTCGTCAGCCGTACGGTGTCGCCGGGCGCCGCTCCGACGCGGCGCGCGGTGTCGGTGTCGAGGACGGCTTCGCCCGGCGCTTTCGGCCATTGGCCGCTGTCGAGGCGCTGCCAGCGCAGCGCGGGGTCGGCGGCGACGGAGGTGACGAGGGCGCGGTCGTCGAGGGGGCGCCCGGAGGGCAGCAGGACGTTGGCGTGGCCGACGAGCCGTTCGCCGACCTCGACGACTCCGGGCAGCCGTGCCGCCTTGGCCGCCGCTCCGGCGGGCATGGCGTCCGTCTCGGGGGCGACGACCTGGACGGGTGCCGTGCCGATGTCGGCGGCGGCGGACTGCTCGTACGACTGGACGAGCGCTCCGGCGCCGCCGACGGACAGGACCAGGAAGGCGACGCCGACGGCGACGGCGGCGCCCGTGAGGACCAGTTGGCGGAGCTGGGACCGGAAGTCCTTGACGGCGAAGGCGAGCAGTGACGACATGCCCTCCACGCTAGGAGCGGGTCGGTCGGGTTCTCGGCCCCATCAGGCAGGATTCGGGGTCGTTCCCGAGTCGTCCGCCGCGCGGCCCGCCGTACCTCTGAGGGATGACCCGGCCCCGGGAGGCGCCCCGGAGCCACCCCGGGAGGCCTGCCCGCCACCGCCGTTCGCATCAATCAAAGCAAGCATGCTTGATTGTTTTCTGGTTCGCTGCCATGCTCCGGGGCACGCCGTCGTGCCGTCGTCGTGTCATCGCCGTGCCGCCGTCGTGCCGCCGTCGTACCGTCGCCGCGCCGTGGCCGTGTCCCGAGGGGAGCGCACCGTGTCCGATCCCGCCGTCGTCCTCGACGATCTGCGCGAGGAGAGCGAGGAACTCGACGTCCTCGTCAGCGAATTGAGCGTGGAGCAGTGGGGTGCGCCGACCCCCGCGCCCGGCTGGACCCTCGCCCACCAGATCGCCCACCTCGCCTGGACCGACCGGGCGGCCCTCCTTGCCGCCACCGACCCCGAGGCCTTCGCCGTCGAGGCCGGGAAGGCCCTCGCCGCCCCCGACCGCTTCGTCGACGAGGGCGCGGAGGAGGGCGCGAAGCTGCCGCCCGCCGAGCTCCTCGCCGCCTGGCGCGCGGACCGCGAGCGCCTCCAGGAGGCCCTCCGCGCGGTCCCGCCCGGTGCCCGATTCCCCTGGTACGGGCCGCCGATGAGCGCCCCGGCCATGGCCACCGCCCGGCTCATGGAGACCTGGGCGCACGGCCAGGACGTCGCCGACGCCCTCGGGGCCGTCCGCGTGCCCACCGCCCGGCTCCGGCACGTCGCCTGGATCGGCGTCCGGGCCCGCGACTACGCCTTCCTGGTGCGGGGCGTCCCGGCACCCGCCGAGCCCTTCCGCGTCGAACTCGTCGGAGTCGACGGGGAGGTGTGGGCGTACGGCCCCGAGGGCGCGGCCCAGACCGTCACCGGCCCCGCCCTCGACTTCTGCCTCCTCGTCACGCAGCGCGTCCACCGCGACGACACCGCCCTCGTCGCGCACGGCCCCGACGCCGAGCGCTGGCTCGGCATCGCCCAGGCCTTCGCGGGCCCGGCGGGCACCGGCCGCACGCCCCGGGAGGCGTAGTGGTCCTCCGTATCGGCAACGCCTCCGGTTTCTACGGCGACCGCTTCGACGCCGTCCGCGAGATGCTCACCGGCGGCGAACTCGACGTCCTCACCGGCGACTACCTCGCCGAGCTGACCATGCTCATCCTCGGCCGCGACCAGCTCAAGGACCCGTCCGCCGGGTACGCGAAGACCTTCCTGCGCCAGATGGAGGAGGGCCTCGGCCTCGCCCACGAGCGCGGGGTCCGCATCGTCGCCAACGCGGGCGGCCTGAACCCCGCAGGACTCGCCGAGGCCCTGCGCGCCCTCGCCGCGAAGCTCGGCCTGCCGACCCGGATCGCCCACGTCGAGGGCGACCGACTCCCGTCACCCGACGGCGTGTTGACGGCCAACGCCTACCTCGGCGGGGCCGGCATCGCCGCCTGCCTCGCCGCCGGGGCCGATGTCGTCGTCACCGGCCGGGTCACCGACGCCGCCCTCGTCACCGGGCCCGCGCAGTGGCACTTCGGCTGGGGCCCGGAGGAGTACGACAGGCTGGCGGGCGCGGTCGTCGCCGGGCACGTCCTGGAGTGCGGCACCCAGGCCACCGGCGGCAACTACGCCTTCTTCGCCGAGCACGACCCGGCCGCCCTGCGCCGCCCCGGCTTCCCGCTCGCCGAACTCCACGCCGACGGCAGCGCCGTCATCACCAAGCACGCCGGTACGGGCGGACTCGTCGACGTCGGTACGGTCACGGCCCAGCTGCTGTACGAGACGGCCGGCGCCCGCTACCCCGGCCCCGACGTGACGGCCCGGCTCGACACCGTACGGCTCACGCAGGTCGGCCCCGACCGGGTCCGGATCCACGGCGTCACGGGCGAGGCCCCGCCCCTCACCCTCAAGGTCGGCCTCAACCGGCTCGGCGGCTTCCGCAACGAGGTGGTGTTCGTCCTCACCGGCCTCGACGTCGAGGCCAAGGCGCGGCTGGTCCGCGACCAGACCGAGGACGCCCTGGAGCGAGCCGGCTCCCGGCCCGCCGAGGTCCGCTGGGAGCTGGTCCGCACCGACCGGCCCGACGCCGCCACGGAGGAGACGGCGAGCGCGCTGCTCCGCCTCGTCGTCCGCGACCCCTCCCCGGAGGCCGTCGGCCGCACCCTCACCGGCGCCGCGATCGAACTGGCCCTCGCGAGCTACCCCGGCTTCCACGTCACCGCGCCCCCCGGGAAGGGCGCCCCCTACGGCGTCTTCGGGACCGCGTACGTCCCCGCCGCCGACGTCCCGCACACGGCCGTCCTCCCGGACGGCACCCGCGTCCCCGTCCCCACCGCCGTGGCCGCCCCCGTCCCCGTCCCGCCGAACAGCGCGGACCTGCTCCCCGTCCCCGTACCGCCGAACAGCGCGGACCTGCTCCCCGTCCCCGACCTCCCCCCGCCCCTCCCGTACGACTCCACGCGTCGCGCCCCCCTCGGACGGATCGCCGGCGCCCGCAGCGGCGACAAGGGCGGCGACGCCAACGTCGGGGTGTGGGTCCGCACGGAGGAGGAGTGGCGCTGGCTCGCGCACGCGCTCACCGTCGAGACGTTCCGCGAACTCCTCCCGGAGACCGCCGGCCTGCCCGTCGAGCGGCACGTCCTCCCGCACCTCAGGGCCCTGAACTTCACCGTCGCCGGAATCCTCGGCGAGGGCGTCGCCTCCCAGGCCCGTTTCGACCCCCAGGCCAAGGCCCTCGGCGAGTGGCTCCGCTCCCGGCACCTGGACATACCGGAGGTACTCCTGTGACCGTCCTCGCCTCCGCCCTCGACACCGGCGGACCCGAGTACCGAGAGCACCGCGCCGCGATGCTCGACAAGCTCACCGCCCTCGAAGCCGAACACGCCAAGGCCCTCGCGGGCGGCGGCGAGAAGTACACGGCCCGGCACCGGGGGCGCGGCAAGCTCCTCGCCCGCGAGCGCATCGAGCTGCTCGTCGACCCCGACTCGCCGTTCCTCGAACTGTCGCCGCTCGCCGCCTGGGGCAGCGACTACCAGGTGGGCGCCTCGCTCGTCACCGGCATCGGCGTCATCGAGGGCGTCGAGTGCCTGATCACGGCCAACGACCCGACCGTGCGCGGCGGCGCCTCCAACCCGTGGACGCTGAAGAAGGCCCTGCGGGCCAACGAGATCGCGTTCGCCAACCGGCTGCCCGTCGTCTCGCTCGTCGAGTCGGGCGGCGCCGACCTGCCCTCCCAGAAGGAGATCTTCATCCCCGGCGGGGCGCTCTTCCGCGACCTCACGCGCCTCTCGGCCGCCGGCATCCCCACCGTCGCGGTCGTCTTCGGCAACTCGACGGCCGGCGGCGCGTACGTCCCCGGCATGTCCGACCACACCGTGATGATCAAGGAGCGGTCGAAGGTCTTCCTCGGCGGTCCGCCGCTCGTGAAGATGGCGACGGGGGAGGAGAGCGACGACGAGTCCCTCGGCGGCGCCGAGATGCACGCCCGGACGTCCGGCCTCGCCGACCACTACGCCGTCGACGAGGCGGACGCGCTCCGCCAGGCCCGCCGGATCGTCGCCCGCCTCAACCACCGCAAGGCGCAGGCCGATCCGCCGCTCGCGACGCCCCCGAAGTACGACGAGGACGAACTCCTCGGGATCGTCCCCGGCGACCTCAAGACCCCCTTCGACCCGCGCGAGGTGATCGCCCGGATCGTCGACGGCTCCGACTTCGACGAGTTCAAGCCGCTGTACGGGACCTCGCTCACCACCGGATGGGCGTCCCTGCACGGCTACCCGGTCGGCATCCTCGCCAACGCGCAGGGCGTGCTGTTCTCCGCCGAGTCGCAGAAGGCGGCGCAGTTCATCCAGCTCGCCAACCAGCGCGACATCCCGCTGCTCTTCCTCCACAACACCACCGGCTACATGGTCGGCAAGGAGTACGAGCAGGGCGGCATCATCAAGCACGGCGCGATGATGATCAACGCGGTCGCGAACTCGCGCGTCCCCCATCTGTCCGTCCTCATGGGCGCGTCGTACGGCGCCGGGCACTACGGCATGTGCGGCCGGGCGTACGACCCCCGCTTCCTCTTCGCCTGGCCGAGCGCGAAGTCCGCCGTCATGGGCCCGCAGCAGCTCGCCGGTGTCCTGTCGATCGTGGCGCGGGCTTCCGCAGTGGCGAAGGGGCAGCCGTACGACGACGAGGCCGACGCCGGTCTCCGCGCGCTCGTCGAGGCGCAGATCGAGTCGGAGTCCCTCCCGATGTTCCTTTCGGGGCGGCTGTACGACGACGGGGTCATCGACCCCCGCGACACCCGCACGGTCCTCGGGCTGTGCCTCTCCGCGATCCACACGGCACCGGTCGAGGGCGCGCGCGGCGGCTTCGGCGTCTTCCGAATGTGAGGCACACCTTGATCACCTCCCTCCTCATGCGAGGCACACCTTGATCACCTCCCTCCTCGTCGCGAACCGTGGCGAGATCGCCTGCCGTGTCTTCCGCACCTGCCGTGAGCTGGGCATCTCCACGGTCGCCGTGTACTCGGACGCGGACGCCGACGCCCTGCACGTCCGGGAGGCCGACACGGCCGTACGGCTGCCGGGGGCGGCGCCCTCGGAGACGTACCTGCGTGGCGACCTGATCGTGAAGGCGGCGCTCGCGGCGGGCGCCGACGCCGTCCACCCCGGCTACGGCTTCCTCTCCGAGAACGCCGCCTTCGCGCGGGCCGTGACCGACGCGGGCCTGCTCTGGATCGGTCCGCCGCCGGAGGCGATCGAGGCGATGGCCTCGAAGACCCGCGCGAAGGAACTCCTGGGTGTCGAGCCCCTGACCGACGTCACGGCGTCCGACCTCCCCGTCCTCGTGAAGGCGGCGGCGGGCGGCGGCGGCCGGGGCATGCGGATCGTCAGAGAACTCGCCTCCCTCCCAGAGGAGTTGAGGGCCGCGTCCGCCGAGGCGGCGAGCGCCTTCGGTGACGGCGAGGTCTTCGTCGAGCCGTACGTGGAGAACGGCCGGCACGTCGAGGTGCAGCTCCTCTGCGACACCCACGGCACGGTCTGGGCGCTCGGCACCCGCGACTGCTCCCTCCAGCGCCGGCACCAGAAGGTGATCGAGGAGGCCCCGGCGCCCGGCCTGCCGGCCGCCCTGGAGGCCTCCCTCCTGGACACGGCCGTCCGCGCGGCGAAGGCCGTCGGGTACGTCGGCGCGGGCACGGTCGAGTTCCTGGTGGCGGACGGCCGGGCGCACTTCCTGGAGATGAACACCCGGCTCCAGGTCGAGCACCCGGTGACGGAGGAGGTGTACGGCGTCGACCTCGTCGCCCTCCAGCTCGCCGTGGCGGAGGGCCGGGAGCTGCCCCCCGAGCCGCCGGCCCCGCACGGCCACGCGATCGAGGCCCGCCTCTACGCGGAGGACCCGGCCCGGGAGTGGGCGCCCCAGACGGGTCTCCTGCACCGCTTCGAGATCCCCCGCGAGGGCCGCGTCCGGGTCGACACCGGGTACGTCTCCGGCGACGGCGTCGGCATCCACTACGACCCGATGCTCGCCAAGATCGTCGTCCACGCCCCCACCCGCGCCGAGGCCGCCCGCAAGCTCGCCCACACCCTGGAGCGGGCCCGGATCCACGGCCCCGCCACCAACCGGGGCCTGCTCGTGGCGTCCCTCCGCCACCCCGAGTACGCCTCCCCGGACGTGCTCGACACCGGCTTCTACGACCGCAACCTGCCCGCCCTGACCACCGCCCCGGAGGGCGAGCGGTACGCGGCCGTCGCCGCCGCCCTCGCCGCAGCCGCCGCGAACAGGTCCAGGTTCGGCGGTGGTTGGCGCAACCTCCGCTCCCAGGACGAGACGAGGACGTACGGGGAGCACGAGGTCCGCTACCGGCCGACGAGGTCCGGCGGCTTCGAGGTCACGGCCCCCGAGGGGGTACGGGTCGTGGCGGCGTCCCCCGGCCGCGTACGGCTCGAAGTAGCGGGAGTCGTCAGGGACTTCACGATCGACGCGTACGGCGACGGCGCCGTCCACTCGGGCCCCCACCGGCTGGCCGTCCGCCCCCGCTTCACCGACCCGAGCGAGCAGACCGCCCCCGGCTCCCTGCTCGCCCCCATGCCCGGCACCGTCGTCAGGGTCGCGGACGGCCTCGCCGTCGGCGACCGGGTCACCGCCGGACAGCCCCTGCTCTGGCTGGAGGCCATGAAGATGGAGCACCGCGTCACCGCTCCCGCCTCCGGCACGCTCACCGCGCTCCACGCCGCCCCCGGCCGCCAGGTCGAGGTCGGCGCCCTGCTCGCCGTCGTACAGACCGAAGCAACGGAGGAAGACCCCGTATGAGCACCGACATCGAGCCGCAGGAACACACCGAACTCCGCGCCGCCGTCTCCGCCCTCGGCCGCCGTCACGGCACCGGCTTCGACCGGGCCGCCCTGTGGGCGGAGGCCGGGAAGCTCGGCTACCTGGGCGTGAACCTTCCCGAGGAGTACGGCGGCGGGGGCGGCGGCATCGCCGAGCTGTCGATCGTCCTGGAGGAGACGGGCGCCGCCGGGGCCCCGCTCCTGATGATGGTCGTCTCGCCCGCCATCTGCGGCACCGTGATCGCCCGCTTCGGCACGGAGGAGCAGAAGCGGACCTGGCTTCCCGGCCTCGCCGACGGCTCCCGGACGATGGCCTTCGGCATCACCGAGCCCGACGCGGGTTCCAACTCGCACCGCATCACGACCACCGCCACCCGCACCGAGGACGGCTGGGTCCTCAACGGCCGGAAGGTCTTCGTCTCGGGCGTCGACATCGCCGACGCCACCCTCATCGTCGGCCGCACGTCGGACGCCCGGACGGGCAACCTCAAGCCCTGCCTCTTCATCGTCCCGCGTGACGCGCCGGGCTTCGGCCGCCGGCACATCGAGATGGAACTCGCCGCCGACGAGAAGCAGTTCGAGCTCACCCTCGACGACGTCCACCTCCCGGCGGACGCCCTCGTCGGCGACGAGGACGCGGGGCTCCTCCAGCTCTTCGCCGGCCTCAACCCCGAGCGGATCATGACGGCCGCGTTCGCGATCGGCATGGGCCGCCACGCGCTGGAGCGGGCGGTGGCGTACGCGAAGGAGCGCCAGGTCTGGAAGGCCCCCATCGGCGCCCACCAGGCCATCGCCCACCCCCTCGCCCAGGCCCACATCGAACTCGAACTCGCCCGCCTGATGATGCAGAAGGCGGCGAAGCTCTACGACGCGGGCGACGACCTCGGCGCGGGCGAGGCCGCCAACATGGCCAAGTACGCCGCCGCCGAGGCCTGTGTGAAGGCCGTCGACACGGCCGTCCACACCCTCGGCGGCAACGGCCTCACCAAGGAGTTCGGCCTGGCCCGGCTGGTCACCGCCGCGCGCGTGGCCCGGATAGCCCCGGTCAGCCGCGAGATGATCCTCAACTACGTGTCGAGCCACACCCTGGGGCTGCCCAAGTCGTACTGAGGTATGAGCGCGGATCTGGCTCCACGGTGCGACGACGGCGGCACCGTGGGGGCAGGAGAGTGCGGGACGTCAGCCCAGCGAGGGTGAGGAGCCCGAGATGTCCCCGACCGCCAGAACCCCTGTCCGTACCGCCGCGCGCGCGTTCCTCGCCCTCCCGTGCGGCCTGGCGGCGGTCGCGCTGACCCTGACGGGGCAGCGTGACCAGGCCGCCCGCCTGAGGAACCGGCTGACGCACGACGGGACCGGCGGCATGACCGGGGCCGGGACCGGTGCCGATGGCTGGACCGGCAGCCGGGTGCTCGGCCGGGCCGTGCTCGGGCTGCCGCTGGACGCGGCGGCCTTCGCACTCGTCGGGTACGCGCTGTTCAACACGGTCCGCAACCTCGGCTACCCGATCTGGTACCTGGACACCGACTACCACCAGGCCTGGGGCGGCCCGACGATGGCCGGCGTCTGGTCGGTCCACGCCGCCGGCTGGCTGCTGTGCCTCGCCGTGCTGCTCCACTGGCCGGTGCGGTGGCTGGCCCGCGGACAGTCCGCGCTGGACCGCCGCACGGCGCGCACGGGCGCCCGGTGACGTCAGTCCACGCCGCCGCCGGCCACGGCATCGTCCGCTCGCCGCAGTTCCCCGCAGATGAGGACCATGATCGCCGCTCCGGCGAGCATGGTCCCGGGGATCGCCAGGGCGGCACCTTGGGTGCTCTCGCGTAACTCCGCGTACTCCTCGGCTCCGATCTCCACGGTGCCGCGGTGCCCCCGGGCCGTATCGAAGGCGTAGTGGCGGCCGTCGCGGGCCTCGGGGTCCTGGAGACTTCCTTCGCCCACGGTGATCGCGACGAAACTCACCAGCATCCCGGCCCCGAACAGCACCCCGGCTGTCAGCTGTACCCGGCTGGGCAGGCAGCGGAAGGCCGACCACTGGCGGCTGCGGTCGGCCCCGCTCGCCATCCCACGGAGGACGGCGGTGCCGATTACCGGGAAGAGGGAAGCGAAGCCGACTGCCGCCAGGGTCCGGGGCGAAGGCAGCGGAAGCCGCCCCGGCAGCAAAGTCAGCGCCGCCACCAGCAGCATCAGTGCGCTCAGCCCGCCCGCGAGCGCGGCATGGACCTTGAAGCTCGTTCGCATGGAGGCACAGTCGCGCCTACGCCCGCCCCACCGCACTGCCCGCGCACGGCAGTCTCGGCCCCCCTTTCCTGCCGGGAGTCACCGGTCCCGGGAGCCCGGGGCAGGCTCGTGGGTCAGCGGGGTGTGGACGAGCCACGGATCGCGCGCGCGTCGCGGCGGCGGCGGGGGAAGGCGGCGAGGTAGCAGACCAGGGTGAAGAGGAGGATGGAGAGGCTGACCGTGAGGCCGGCGAGGGCGAAGGGGCCGAGGTCGGCGAGGCTGCGGGTCAGGCCCATGTCGCGGTCCTCGCGGTGTAGGAGCGCCAGAGCGAGGTGCCCATCCAGTACGTGCGGATGAGCTGGAACACCAGCTCCGGCAGGAGGAGGGCGCAGGTCAGCATGGCCTTCCAGCCCAGGGGGGCGACCCGTACGGCGGAGAAGAGGGACGAGGCGAGCAGGATGATCAGCCAGAGCGGATCGCCGGCGCCCTCGCCGCTCGCCACGGCCTCGCTCACCCAGACGGACATCCAGGCGAAGCTGTAGGCGAAGCCGAGCAGGCCGAGCACGTACTGGACGATGGAGAGCCGTGTGTGCCGGGTCCAGCCGCGCTGCCGCATGATGTCGAGGGTGCCGCGGACCCAGCGTTCCCGCTGGCGCACGAGGTCACCGAGGCGGGGCATCAAGTCCGTGTAGGCGACGACGTATTGGTTGGCGGTCACGCGCCAGCCCGCCTCCTTCAGGGCGAGCGTGGTCTCGTAGTCCTCGACGAGGTTGCCGCTGTGCTGCCAGAAGACCTCGTCGCGGGCGTCGATGAGTTCCTGGAGGGCGGTGGCGCGGTAGAAGGACCCGGCGCCCGCCATGGTGTGCACGCCGCGGCGCGCCCGGGTGTGGGCGTACCGGCCGTACTCGATGATCTGCATGCCGGTCAGGAAGCGCTGCCAGGGGTTCGCCCACAGTCCGGTCCTGCCGTAGCAGGTGGCGCTGACGCCGCCGAGGGTCGGGTCGGACTCCATGACGTGGCGGGCGCGGGCGACGAACTCGGGGTGGAGGCTGGTGTCGGCGTCCATGACGAGGACGTACCGCGCGGTGTCGCTGAGCCGTCCGGTCTCCGCGCCGAGCCGGGCGAGCGCGTGGTTAAGGGCGCCGGCCTTCTTGTGCGGGTTGTCGGGGAGGTTCAGGACGCGGGTCGGCGGGTTGCCGGGCCGTGCGGCGAAGTCGAGGGCGGCCCGTTCGGTGCCGTCCGTCGAGTTGTTGACGACGACCACGATCAGGTCGGGCCGCCGGGTCTGGGTCGCGAGGGACTCCAGGGAGGAGAGGATCTCCGCCTCCTCGTTGCGGGCCGGGATCACGACGACGGTGTCGTGGAGGGCCGCTCGCGGGGCGGTGTCGGGAGGGGTGAGTAAGGCCGAAGCAGCCATGGGGAGGCTCCAGTTGGTCGTGGATCGAAAGGTCCAGCACACGACGCTGTGCACCTGGTTCACCGGGCTGAATCCATGATCACACACCGGGGTGACTTGGTCCGTACCTGTCCCGGTATGCAGGATCGTGGGGCCATACGGCGTTCTTTTTCCGGCAACTTCCCTGATGCGCCCAGGAGTTCGGACTGGGGAGGAAGGGGTGTTTTCGGGCGGCCCGTGCGGGGCGACGCCGGAAACCTTTCGCTTCCCGTTCACCGCACGGAATCACGCGCCGCGCAAGCGCCCCGCGCAAGCGCCCCGCGCAAGCGCCCCGCGGTCACCACCCGTGCCCGCGCCCTGCGCAAGCGCCCCGCGATCACCACCCGCGCCCGCGCCCCGCGATCGCGATCCCCGCCCCGCGATCACGCCCGCAAAATCATGCATGCGTGCTTGATTGTTCTTCCGGGTCCTGACAGGGTCTCCCCAAGTCGCACCGGTACCAGCGATCCTGGCGCTCGCCTTCCACCTCTCCCTCCCACCTCTCAGGGGGCTCGCATGGTGTTCCACAGCGCGTACGAGGACGTTCCGACCGTCTCCCTCGCCATCCACGACGCCGTGCTCGGCCGCGCCGCGGAGTTCGGCGACGCCCCGGCCCTGATCGACGGGGCCGGCGGGGACGGGGCGCTGACCCTCACGTACGCCCAGGTCGACGCCTTCCACCGGCTCGTCGCCGCCGGCCTCGCCGAAGCGGGACTCCGCAAGGGCGACGTGCTCGCCCTGCACAGCCCCAACACCGTGCTCTTCCCGATCGCGTTCTACGCCGCCACCCGCGCCGGCGCCTCCGTCACCACCGTCCACCCGCTCGCCACGCCCGAGGAGTTCGCGAAGCAGCTCCGGGACTCGTCCGCGCGCTGGATCGTCACCGTGTCACCGCTGCTCCCCGCGGCCCGCGCGGCGGCCGAACTCGCGGGCGGCATCGAGGAGATATTCGTCTGCGACCAGGCCGAGACGGAGGGCGTCCGCTCGCTCCAGTCCTTCCTGGCCGCCACCGGCCCGGTCCCGGATCACCCGATCGACCCCGACGAGGACATCGCGGCCCTCCCGTACTCCTCCGGCACCACCGGCGTCCCCAAGGGCGTCATGCTCACCCACACGTCGATCGCCACCAACCTGGCCCAGCTGTCCCCGCTGGTCCCGATGGGCCCGGGCGACCGCATCCTCGCGGTCCTCCCCTTCTTCCACATCTACGGCCTGACGGCCCTCATGAACGCCCCGCTCCGCCAGGGCGCCACCGTCGTCGTCCTGCCCCGCTTCGACCTCGACACCTTCCTCGGCGCGATCCAGAAGCACCGCATCAACGGCCTGTACGTGGCTCCGCCGATCGTCCTCGCCCTCGCCAAGCACCCGGCCGTCGCCGCCTACGACCTCTCCTCCCTGGAGTACATCGTCAGCTCCGCCGCCCCGCTCGACGCGGCCCTCGCCGCGGCCTGCTCGGCCCGGCTCGGACTGCCGCCCATCCGGCAGGCGTACGGCATGACGGAGCTCTCCCCGGGCACCCACGTCACCCCGCTCGACGTCCCCAGCCCGCCGCCCGGCACCGTCGGCAAGCTGCTCCCCTCCACCGAGCTGCGGATCCTCTCCCTCGACGACCCCTCGCGGGACGCCGCACCGGGCGAGGCGGGCGAGGTCGCCATCCGGGGACCGCAGGTCATGAAGGGGTACCTGGGCCGCCCCGACGCCACCGCCGCGATGGTCGACGGCGAGGGCTGGCTCCACACCGGCGACATCGGGCGGGTCGACGACGACGGCTGGCTGTTCGTCGTCGACCGGGTCAAGGAGCTCATCAAGTACAAGGGCTTCCAGGTCGCCCCGGCCGAACTCGAAGCCCTCCTCCTCACGCACGACGGCATCGCCGACGCCGCCGTCATCGGCGTCACCGACGCCGAGGGCACGGAGATCCCCAAGGCCTACGTGGTCCGCCAGCCCGCCACCGACACCGCGTCCGGCCTCACCTCCGAGGACGTCGTCGCGTACGTCGCCGAACGCGTCGCCCCGTACAAGAAGGTCCGCAGCGTGGAGTTCGTCGAGAGCATCCCGCGGGCGGCGTCCGGCAAGATCCTCCGCAGGGAATTGAGGGACCGCGCATGACCCCGTCCACGCCCCTGGTCGTCGTCACCGAACAGCGCGGGATCACCACCCTCGCCCTCGACTCCCCGGCCACCCGCAACGCCCTCTCCACCCGCCTCGTCACCGAACTCGCCGACGCGCTCACCGCCTGCGGCAAGGACCCGGCGGTCCGGGCGGTGGTCCTCACCCACACCGGCACCACCTTCAGCGCGGGCGCCGACCTGAAGGCCCCGGCCAGCCCGTACGCCTTCGTGGACCTGCTCCGCCAGCTCGTCGAACTGCCGAAACCCGTCGTCGGCCTGGTCACGGGCCACGCCAGGGCCGGCGGCCTCGGCCTGCTCGGCGCGTGCGACATCGTGATCGCGGGGGAGGCCGCGGACTTCGCACTCACCGAGGTACGGATCGGGGTCGCGCCGGCGGTCATCTCCCTCACCCTCCTCCCGAAGCTCGACCCGCGCGCCGCCGCCCGCTACTACCTGACGGGGGAGCGCTTCGGCGTCGCCGAGGCGATCGCCATGGGCCTGGTCACGGCCCCCGCCACTGCACTCGACGGCATCCTCGACGCCTTCCGCGCCGGCTCCCCGCAAGGCCTGCGGGAGGCGAAACGGCTGGTCACCGCTAGAGTCCTGGAAACCTTCGAACGCGACGCGGAGGACCTGGTGCAGAGGTCGGCCACGCTCTTCGCCTCCGCCGAGGCGCGCGAAGGGATGACGGCCTTCCTCGAACGACGGGACCCGGAATGGCGGCTGTGACCGCACCCAAGCAGGACAGGAGCCGCGCCACCCGGCAGCGGCTCCTGGAGGCCGCCGTGGCCTGCCTGGCCGAGCGCGGCTGGGCGGGGTCCACCGTCGCCGTCGTCGCCGAACGGGCCGGTGTCTCCCGGGGTGCGGCCCAGCACCACTTCCCGACCCGCGAGGACCTCTTCACGGCGGCCGTCGAGTACGTCGCCGAGGAACGCTCGCAGGCCCTGCGCGCCCTGCCGTCCCGTGACCGCCACGAGGCCGTCGCGGCGCTCGTCGACCTCTACACCGGGCCGCTGTTCCGGGCCGCGCTCCACCTCTGGGTCGCGGCCTCCGACGAGGCCCAGCTCCGGGACCGCGTCACCGAGCTGGAGGCCCGCGTCGGCCGCGAGTCCCACCGGATCGCCGTCGAGCTCCTGGGCGCCGACGAGTCCCGCCCGGGCGTCCGCGAAACGGTCCAGGGCCTCCTCGACATGGCCCGCGGCCTGGGCCTCGCCACCCTCCTGACGGACGACCGCGCCCGCCGGGAACGGGTCGTGGCCCAGTGGGCGCGGCTGGTGAACGAGGCGCTGGCGTAGGGGCCGAGGCCCTAGGGAGTCAGGGGCTAGAGGTCAGGGGCTAGAGGGCCAGGTAGCCAGGGCCTGTCCAGCCCCTAGGGCGTGTCCGCAATGTCGGTCGGTCGTTACTCCGTTCGTGGTGCGACGTCATGAACTGACTGATCAGGCCTGGGAAGTGATCGGGCCGTTGCTGGCTCCGCCGCGGATGGGTCGTCCGGTCCGGGACCGGCGGCAGGTCCTCAACGGCATCCTGTGGAAGCTGTCCACGG